>CAZECH010000144.1:0-6876 GCA_964510675.1 uncultured Ignavibacteriaceae bacterium | reverse complement strand
GAATGGAGTTGATGAAAAATACTGCACAGGTGAAGCATCCGATTGGGAAAAATTTCTCGCCTGGGCTAAGACTGTTCCATTTACTTTAAGAAATCCGCTTTATCATTGGACTCATATGGAATTGAAAAATCCATTTGGTTTTTCGGGTAAATTATTGAATGGGGATTCGGCAAAAGAAATCTGGGAACACTGCAATAAACTTTTACAGAATGATGATTTCTCAATTAAAGGATTATTCAAAAATTTTAATGTTAAAGTTCTGTGCACAACTGATGATCCGATTGATTCACTTGAATACCATAAAAAGATTAGAGTAGATAATTCAACAGTGAAAATTTTTCCTGCTTTCCGCCCTGATAAAGGTATGGCAGTTGAGAACCTGGATTTGTTTTCCCTTTGGTTTAATAAACTTCAGGAAATGACGAACATCCAAATCAGCTCATTTCAAAAATATATTGAAGCAATAAGATTAAGACATGATTTCTTTCATCAGAATGGATGCAGAATTTCTGATCACGGAATTGAAATTCCCTATGCAGAAGATTATTCTAAGCAGGAAATTGAAAATGTTTTTCAAAAAATTCTCTCATCTCAACAATTAAACGGAGAAGAAATTCTGAAGTTCAAATCTGCAATGATGTACGAATACGGCATAATGGATTATGAAAAGAATTGGGTCCAGCAGTTCCATATTGGGGCTCTGAGAAATAATAATACAAGAATGTTTAATAAACTTGGTCCCGATACAGGCTATGATTCAATTGGTGATTTCAATATTGCATCTTCTCTTATAAAATTTTTGGATAAACTTGATAAAGAAAATAAACTTGGCAAAACCATTATCTATAATCTTAATCCAAAAGATAATGAAGTAATTGCTACAATTATCGGGAGTTTCCAGAATGGATCTGTTCCGGGGAAAATTCAATTCGGCAGCGCCTGGTGGTTTCTTGATCAGAAAGATGGAATGGAAAAACAAATAAATGCTTTATCAAATATGGGATTGCTAAGCAGGTTTATTGGTATGTTAACTGATTCACGAAGCTTTCTTTCTTTCTCCCGCCATGAATATTTCCGTAGGATACTTTGTAACCTTATTGGTGAAGATGTAGAGAAAGGTTTAGTTCCGGATGATGATGAATTATTAGCTCCGTTAATTAACGGTGTCTGCTTCTCTAATGCAGAAAAATATTTTGAGTTTGATAAAATTTAATACATCCCTTCCTCGTAATCCTCAGTGTAAATTAAGACAATTATAAAAAAAATATAAGATGAAATTAATCTTTACTTTGATTCTATTTGTTGTATTTCTTAATAATAATTCAGCACAAATATATGTAGCTGCTGATGGTGATGATAGTTACCCGGGAACTTTAGAACAGCCATTAAAAAATATAACTGCAGCTGTAGCGCTGGCTCAGGCTGGAGATACAATATATGTACGTGGTGGAGTCTATTCACTAGCCGCAACAATAAGCATTTCTAAAAGCGGAACTGAAAACAATAAACACTACCTGTTGGCTTACCAGGATGAGAGACCATTGCTTGATTTTTCTTCTATGCCTTTTGGCAGCAGCAACAGGGGAATAAGGCTTAGCGGAAGTTATTGGTATATAAAAGGATTAGATATAAAGGGAGCTGGTGACAACGGGATGAATATAAGTGGTTCCAATAATTTAATTGAGTTTTGTTCTTTCTATGAAAACAGGGACACTGGTTTACAGTTTGGAGGTGGGGCGTCCAACAATAGAATTATTAATTGTGATTCTTACTTCAATGCTGATCCGGGGCAGGGTAACGCTGATGGTTTTGCAGCGAAGCTTGATGTAGGGACAAATAATTATTTTTATGGCTGCCGGGCCTGGCAAAATTCTGATGACGGCTGGGATGGCTATTTGAGAGGGGCAGATGACATCAGCACAGTGGTTGAAAACAGCTGGTGTTTTGCTAATGGTTATCTAAAAGATGGAAACCCAAGTATAGGTAATGGGAATGGTTACAAAATGGGCGGTGGTGATAACGGGAATAGTTTAAACCTGGCTAATGACTTTACTTTAATAAAAAGTATTGCTTTCGATAACCGCGTAAAAGGATTTGATCAAAACAATAACAGGGGATCAATGACACTTCGAAATTGTTCTGCCTACAGGAATGGTACTAATTATTCTATTCCCTCGGTTATAAATGCTGATGAAACGGCAACAGTAACAAATTGTGTTGCTTTAGGTAGTGTTGGTTCGCTTGCAGCTTTTGTAGTGCAACAAACAAACAGTTGGTATACTCCTTTTATTGTTACAAGTGATGATTTTGTTTCAATAGATACGACCGGAGTGAGAGGTCCTCGTAATCTGGATGGAAGACTTCCAATTGTTGAGTTTTTACACCTTGCAGATGGCAGTGATTTGATTGACGGAGGAACAGATATTGGTTTACCTTTTATTGGAGTGGCTCCTGATTTAGGTGCATTTGAATTTGGTGAGATTGTTCCAGTTGAGCTTACTTCATTTTCTGCATCAGTTTCAGGTAACTCAATTTTACTTGAATGGGCAACAGCAAGTGAATTAAATAATTATGGTTTTGAAATTCAAAAAAAATTCCGCGATTCACATTTCAGAACAATTGGATTTGTTCCTGGCGCAGGTACAACTACAAAAGCAAATCAATACAAGTTTGTACATAAGAATACTGAACAGGGAATAATTATCTATCGCCTTAAACAAATTGATTATTCAGGCACATTTACTTATTCGGATGAGGTGAAAGTAAATTATAATGTACCAACTGAATTCAGACTATTGCAGAACTATCCTAATCCTTTTAATCCCTCAACAAAATTTACTTACCAGGTAATTGAAAAAGGTGTTGTATCATTTATAATTTATAACATAATTGGTAAACAAGTAGCTCAGCTTATTAATGATGTCCAAAATCCAGGGGCTTATGAATTTTCCTGGGAAGCAAAAGATGAATCAGGCAATTCTCTTCCAAGCGGGATTTATATAGCCAAGTTACAATCCGGTTTAAATGTTAAATCAATAAAAATTCTATTAATTAAATAAAAGAATAAAATGAAAAGATTAGGTAAAATTTTAATCTTCCTGTTTGTTTTTGTTTTTACTCAAGGTTGTTTCCAGGCTCAGGATGAAACTAAAGGCTGGGAACAGCTTGATGAAATTCTTTCAAACATTAAGCCCCTTACATTTCAAAATAAAACTTTTGATATAATTGATTATGGTGCAAAAGCAGATGGAGTTACAGATTGCACAGAAGCTTTTAAGAATGCAATTGAAGATTGCTCGAAAAATGGCGGCGGCAGGGTAATTGTCCCGGAAGGAACTTTTTTAACAGGACCAATTCATCTTAAGAGTAATGTTAATCTTCATGTGACAGAAAATGCTGTCATCAAATTTTCAAAAGATGAAAGTAAATACCTGCCTGTTGTATTCACAAGATGGGAAGGTGTTGAATGTATGAATTACTCACCATTAATTTATGCTTATGAACAGGAAAACATTGCAATAACAGGCAAAGGGATTTTAGATGGACAAGGAAGCAACGAAAACTGGTGGAGCTGGAAAGGTAATAAAAACTATGGCTGGGAAAATGGAATGCCGAAACAAAAAGAAGGGCGGGATAAACTTTTTAAAATGGCAGAAGAAAATGTTCCTCCCGATGAAAGGATTTTTGGTGAAGGGTATTATTTAAGACCAAGCTTCATTCAGCCATATAAATGCAAAAATATTTTGATTGAAGATATCACTCTTAAAGATTCTCCTATGTGGTTTATTAACCCTGTTCTCAGTCAGAATATTTCTGTGTTGAATGTACATATTGAAGGATTGGGTCCAAACAATGATGGCTGCAATCCTGAAAGTTGTAAAGATGTTCTTATAAGAGGATGTTTCTTTAATACAGGTGATGATTGTATTGCTATAAAATCAGGAAGAAATAATGATGGGAGAAGAGTGAATGTTCCCAGCGAAAATCTTGTTATTCAGAATTGTATTATGAAAGAAGGACATGGCGGTGTTGTAATCGGGAGTGAAATTTCCGGGGGAGTAAGAAATGTATTTGCAGAAAATTGTGAAATGAGCAGCCCTAATCTTGAAAGAGCAATAAGAATAAAAACAAATTCTATACGTGGCGGAACGATTGAGAATATTTTTGTTAGAAATATTGAAGTCGGAGAAGTAAGTGAAGCTGTAGTAAAAATTAATTTCTTTTATGAAGAAGGGGATGCAGGTAAATTCACCCCTGTGGTAAGAAATATTAATATTGAAAACGTAACCTCAGAAAAAAGTCCTTATGCAGTCTGGATAAAGGCTTATGATTATTCTCCTGTTCAGAATTTAAATATTGAAAATTGCACATTCAAAAATGTTACAAATCAAAATGTTATTGAGAATGTGAAAAATATTTCTATGGAAGATGTGATAATAAATGAAGAAAAAATTCTTCAAACAGAAACGGATTAATTTTTTTTAGAGAATTATCTGGAGTTTAAAATGAAAAGGTATAGAAACAGCAGTTCATTAAAAGGATTTATGATGATGCTTTTTCTGTTAATCCTTTTTCCACTAGTTATATCGGCTCAACAGCGAAGCAGAATCGCCGGTAAAGTTATAGATGCAGATAACGGTGAACCTTTATTTGGCGCTAATGTGCTTCTACTCAATACTCAGCTTGGTGCAGCTACAGATATTGATGGGAAATATTTCATTATAAATGTACCTGTCGGTACTTACCAGGTCCAGGCATCAATGATAGGATATACAAAAAAAATGGTGGTTGACGTTATTGTCTCGGTTGATAGAATTACAAGTTTGGATTTTGAACTTACTTCGGAAGCTATTGAGCAGGAAGAAGTAATAGTTGTAGCAGAAAAAAATGAGTTGCATAAGGAAGTTTCGGGAACCCAGATTGTAATTACTGATGACCAATTAACGAGCGTTGCAGGAATAAGAGAAATTTCAGCATTTCTGGAACTTCAGCCTGGTGTAGCACTTGAGAATGGATTTTTGACAATACGAGGAGGTTCAGCTGATCAAACTGGTACTTTTATAAATGGATTTTCTTATAATAATCCTGCTGTAGGAAATGCTGAAACAAACATTCCTTTAAGTGCGGTTGATCAGATTTCAGTATTGTCAGGAGGATTTAATGCAGAATATGGAAATTTCCGCTCAGGATTAATAAACATTACAACCAAGACAGGTAAAAAAGAAAAATACCATGGTACTTTAACAGTTTCAGGAAATAGCGCTCATTTAAAAAGATTCGGACCTTCTTTAACAGATCCCTATGGACCGGCATTAAGGCCTTATTTAGATCCGAACGTTGCCTTTATTGGTACCGAAACAGTCTGGGCAGATGATGAATATCTCAGAGGGCAACATGACAGGTTTAATGGATGGATTAACCTGGCAGAAACTTTTAATGATCAGAATCCACAGATTCCGGCAACAGCTTATGATTATTATTTACTTGGTGCCTGGATGCATATGGCAGAACCTGATTATACGGGGCTTGAGAGTTTATCTGATTCGATGAAACAGGTTATCGGATATTATCAGCTTACCGATGAGCAGAAAAAACTTTTTAAAGAACATCTTCGGGACGAAGAAGGAATGGATTATAATATTGATGTTGGTTTCGGGGGACCACTTCCGTTTGTAAGCGAGTTCCTGGGTGATGCAACATTTTATATATCCCACACGACAAAAGAAACTCATTATGTTGTTCCGGTAGCAAGGGAGAGTGATCGATCATATGTTACCTTAGCAAATATAAAATCAAATATCCGGCAGAATCTTTCACTAAACGTTAATCTGTTATGGAAAAGACAGCTTGGAATTAGTCCTATTAAACCTGCCTTTGGTGATTTTCCCGATGCAACAAGAGAAGGCGGCTTTATGAGGGAAAATAATTTATCACAGTTTACAGAATTAAAAGATCTTGATAACGGAACTAATTATATGTTTGATCCTATGATATTTCCGCTTTTGAATCAAACATCTGTAGTTTCGGGTTTTACGCTTAATCATGTGTTAAATCCGACTACTTTTTGGGAAGCATCATTTAATTACTCTTCAATAAAGGATCAATCGCCAGTTGGTGATAACAGGGATAACACGGTGCTGACTGTTTTTGGTCCATTCCCGGTTTCTGAAATGCCTTATGGTAAATTACAGTATGCACCGAACAACAGGTTAACAACAATCATAGGCTCAGATACAATAACATATCAATATCCCGGTAATGATGCAATTCCTACTGTTGCAAGAAGGTTTCGAAGTAAAGAAGGAGATTTGTATACTAATGTTCATACCCGACAGTATATGGCTAAAGCTGACCTGGTTACTCAAATTGGCAATCACCATTATATTAAATCCGGCCTTGAATATAATTTGTATGATATAGACCATAAGATGTGGCATAAATGGAATACCAATGCTTATAACACATATGAATATAATTACCATCGTTATCCTAGTCAATCGGGTTTTTATCTCCAGGATCAGGTTTCGTACGAAGGCGTGGTAGCTAATCTTGGATTCCGATTGGATTATTTTTATGGCGGTGGAGGGAAATGGCCGACAGGTGATCCATTTGCTTTGGATGCTTTTGTAAATTCTCCTTTTAGAGATATCCCGGCAGGCAGTGTTGCAGATAGTTTTTATCAGATTCTTTCATCCGGCAGATCAATTATATGGGAATTATGGGAGGAATATGATAAAACTCATCCGGGTTTTCTGGAGCCGATAAAAAATCATTTTACTGTTAGTCCCCGTTTAGGTATATCATTCCCTGTTACAACAAATTCAAAATTCTATTTTAATTATGGGCACTTCAGATCTCAGCCTCCATATTATTCTA
>CAZECH010000143.1:0-7506 GCA_964510675.1 uncultured Ignavibacteriaceae bacterium | reverse complement strand
TTCCTGAATTACTGAAGGAATACCTATTTTATTCGAAGCCATTAAAACAGGTCCCGAAACAAATCCGCCCGTACCGTAAACTATTTCAGGCTTAAATTCCTTTAAATATTTTTTTGCTTCCTTCAATGCCTTAAAAAATTTAGAAATCACGATTATGTTTTTCGTACTTATACTCCTTTAAAATCCTCTTACCTCAAGTGTTTTAAGTTCATATCCGCTTTTCGGAATTATATTTTCTTCAATCCTTCCTTTGAGGCTTTTGAAGGGATGAGAAGAAAAGCAAACTGTTCAGGATATTCAAGCAAAAGAGAATCAGAATCATTATCATTACTAAACCTGTAGACAATAAAACCAACTCTTGCTGTTTTTCTTAATATTTTACTACTATAACTTAACTGTGCTGTAAGTTTTGTTTCACCGCCTGAAATTAAATTTATTGCTGCATTGCCACCAATCTTCTTTTCAAGTGAATTGACTTTTACTTCGTTAGTATCAAAAACATTATTCATCTCCTGAAGTATAAGGACTATAGGAAGGTCTTTCGGAACACTAACTGAAAGGTTAACCGGATATTTTCCTTCCCTGGTTTTAATCCATTCTTCTTTAATACCAAGATTGAGAAGAGCTGTTCTGAAAGTTGAATCTATCTCTGTAGAAGTTAATTCAATATTGTCTTGATTGTTATTAAAAAAAATTTTATCAAGCAGTAAATTTATGAGGAGTATAGCAACAGCGGAAATAAACAGAATGTTAATAATTTTTTTTTGATCGAAAAAGCGGTTCATCAGCTAAATCATCGGTTCTTAAAATTCGGTTTACGTTTATCAAGAAAAGCAGAAGTCCCTTCTTTAAAATCTTCCGTCCCGCAGCAAATAGCAAAAAGGCTTGCTTCGTAATTCTGCCCTTCTTTAGAAGACATTTCATTCGCAGCATTAATGGCTTTAATACTTTGCTTTATTGCAACTTGTCCTTTGTAAGTTATCTTCTTAGCTATTTCAACTGCTTTATTAAGAAGTTCATTTAAAGGATAAACATGATTAACAAGCCCAATCCTGAAAGCTTCATTTGCATCAATCATATCACCTGTAAAAATATATTCCATTGCCCTGCCGGAATTAATTAATCTGGTAAGCCTTTGAGTTCCTCCATAACCGGGAATTATACCAAGATTAACCTCCGGTTGGCCAAACTTTGCATTTTCAGAAGCAAGCCTTATGTGACAAGCCAGAGCAATTTCACATCCACCTCCAAGGGCAAAGCCATTAACAGCAGCTATAACCGGCTTATTCAAGTTTTCAATTGTATTAAAAACATCCTGTCCTTTTTCAGCAAATTCTTTTCCTGAAATCATGTTAAGCTTATTTAATTCTGAAATATCCGCACCTGCAACAAATGCTTTCTCACCGCTTCCAGTTAAAATAATAACATAAACTTCATTATTAGTATTTAATTCTGTAAATGCTTCCTTAAGTTCACTCATCGTTTTGGAGTTTAATGCATTTAATTTATCAGGACGATTTATTGTTACAACTGCTATTTTATCTTTAACGTTTATTAATAGATTCTGATAATCCATACTCACCTCAATAACTTATGAATAAAGGTAATCGCACTTTTATATCAACCCCAACAAACTGGATTGATTGATAATAATTATAATTCAATATCAGCTCAGCTAAAAACATAGAAATTCCAAGCCCTATATTAAATCCAAGCTTTGATACTTCTTCTGTATAATTACTTCTTCCTGAAGTTGGTTTAAATTGGTGCAACCTGCTGAAAAACGAATAAGTAGCAGATGCTTCAACTATAGGAATAAGTAGAACAACATTTTCCACAATTGGTGAAAAATAATACCTGCCTCCGAGTATAACAGGAAACACAGTTGTAGAAAAATTATTATAGTCCGAAGTTTGATAAAAATCCGGTGATCCCGGGTATTGTTCAAAGCCGGCTTTAGCATAGATAAAGACCGGCAGGTATTCATTATCTGTGTAAGATATTTCAAGATTAAATCCGTAACCAAGATCGCTTTGGTTTGAGAATGCATTTACAGGTAACCGTGGACCAACACCAATTGCAAAGAAAATACCTCTCGCTTTATCTGCCGGAGGGTTACCTGCAAAGATTAAAGTGGAAGAGAATAGTAGAATAAAAGGAATAATTTTTTTCATCTGTTAGCAAAATACAAAAATTAGATAATCGTTAAAAAGAAGAAATAAAATTTTATGCAATTGACTTATTTTTATTCTTTCTAAAAATAAAAATAGAAATTATAAGAACTAAAAATAAATGAGCCGGTTGAATGAAAATGGATAATCCCTTTGTAAGTTTGATAATTCCTTCCCAACTGGAATATTGCGACGCGAGTAAAATATTTACTACTGCTTTCGTGCTGCTTCCAAAGATAAGAACATTTATCCAAAGAATTGTAAACAATGATAAAGTGAACAGGTAAATGTTTTTTAATCCTGAGAAAAATAACCCTGCTAATAACCCCCCAATTACCAAATGGATAGCTGATCTATAATTATATGAGCTATAATCAAAATAGTTTTCCAAAGGGATTATCTCATAAAAGAAAAGAAGAATTACTAATAACGATGCTTTAATGAAAATATATTTCGGTAAGGTTATAATAGTTTTTAGAAAAATAAAAAGCATGAAAAATTGTAAAGTATTCCATACAAGATAAACCGGGAAGTCAACAATTGAGGACAAAACAAGTTCAAAGAAATAATCCTGATCGGCCAAATCAAATTTGTTTAGAATAAAAATATCTAGTGGAATGAACAATAGTGGAAAAAGCAGGAAAAGTATGAATCCAATAAATTTTTGTTTTAAAGGACTGAAAAACATTTCCTTTACAGACTTAAAATCTATATAACTAAGGATTAATAGGATTGAGAATAGCAAGCTAAAGTGAAACCGGAAACCGAGAAGAATAAAATATGTATCAAGCTCAAAGTATCTTAAAAAAAAGCCGGCGAAATTAATAATTAACAAGCCGGCAATAATTTGAAATAGTTTTATTTTCTTTGGCACAAATTATTATTCTTCCATTACTTTAATTTTATACTTTGTACCAATGCCATGTTCATACACCATTTTGCCGCCATGATCTCCTGTCTGGAAAACAAAATAAAATCCAACCAAAGCAAGAACCATAAAAACATATTTGAAAACATTAGTAAACTTTTTCTTAAAAACAAGAAGACTTCTTATAACAAGTAATACGGCAAAATACCATATTGTTATATTAGCATACATTTCGTGTTCTTCCATAAGTGCACTTGCTTCCTTGTTCCAGTAATCAAAAGCCATTTCAGCCTGCTGCCCAGTCTGTACGGCTGAAAATGCACCAAGTACTCCAAATAATAATAAAAGATGAGCGGCTTTCTGTAAAAAATCTTTTTTTAGTATTGCGGATAAAAATTCAAGGAAAACATAGCCTGACAAAAATGCAATTGCAAAATGAACAACGCGTGGATGAAATTCGGCAAGAAATTCCATTACAATTTCCTTTCTGATAATTTTTGTTTATTGGTTCCTGATTAAAACGAAAACTTAAACTAATAGTGCTCTATTTTTTAATTTGAGGACAAAAATATGATTAAGGAGAAAAACATAATACAAACATTACCCTATTACTATCTTAGTTTTTACTTAATCCTTATCTTGGTTTAATATTGCACTTTATAAAGAAACAATCCTCTTGCAGGTACTGCTTCTCCTGCAGCTTCCCTGTCTTTAGCCATAAAAATTTCTTCAAGATACTTTTCATCATAATTATTTTTCTGTGCATTAAGTAAAGTACCAATAATTGTTCGTGCCATTCCATGCAAAAATCTGTTAGCTGTTATAAAAAAGATTATAAAACCACCGGTTTCTTTCCATGAAGCTTCATATACAATACACTCTTTTTCATCCGTCTCAGTCGCTTTTCTTGCAAATGATGTAAAATCTTTTTTACCTATTAACACCCTGCTTAGTTTGTTGAGATATAAAATATCTAATTTATAAAAATACCTGTATGCAAATGGTTCATAAAAAGGAGATTTATATTTGATAAAAAGGTAAAGATATTTTCTCTTAACTGCATCAAATCTGGCATTAAAATTTTCAGAAGCACTTTCAATTCCGGTTATGGAAATATCTCGAGGAAGAATTGAGTTAAGTGAGTATTTAAACTTTATCAAATCAATATCTTGTTCAATTCTGAAATTTGCAACTTGCCCCAAAGCGTGAACACCTGAATCTGTCCTTCCTGAACCTATAAGATTTACCTGTCGACCAGAAATTATTTTTACACTTTCAGTTATTCTTTTCTGTATTGTATCACAACCTTCCTGGATTTGCCAACCGGAATAATTTGTTCCATCATACTGAATTGTAAGTTTATAGTTATTCAATTTTTGTTAAACGTTTTAGAGTAAATTAAAAAAAATACGACCATGAATAAACATAAGTTAACTATTTGATTAAATGTTATATACATAAAATTATTTGATTTATTGAATTATTTTGAAGCTGTATTCATAAACTTTAATAAGGAGAAATTATGTGGATTATTTTTGCGATTCTTTTAATTCTATGGCTGCTATAACATTGGGAGGCTTTATTCATATACTTTTAGTCGTAGCATTAATAGTGTTTTTTATAAGATTAGTTCAGGGACGAAAAGTTCTATAAATTTATATATGATTTAATCAGGAAAAACAAAACATAAAATAGTACTCTGTTAATGCGGGAGTTTGTAAATTAATTTAAACAATAATTTAAGGGGATCTTAAAATTTATAATTACAACCACTATAAAATACTTAAGGAAAAAATAATCTAATTTTTCTTTAAAAATAATTATTCTTTCTTACATTAATTTTCCAGAGAAAAAGGACAAAATAATCAGTAATTTGTAAAATGTTTGAATTTGCTTTAATGTTATAATGTAAATAATTTCTTAGTGGCAATTATTTTTTCTCTATTTCAATAATAAAGTTTATTATTTATTATAAGAAGAAGAATAAATATTAAATCATAACTAGGAAAAATCCGATTATTATAATTCTTTTTCCCGGCTCAATTATTGACTTTAAATAACTTTTAATTTAATAAAGGATGGGGTCAGTTAGATTGGAAATTGATTATAGATATTTTTTTCTGAACTACGAAAAGGCGGTAATTCTTTCTGATTTACAGTCAGGTAAAATCATCGAAGTTAATGAGAATGCCCTATCTCTGTTCGGTAAAACTATGGAAGGTTTTAATAATCTTAAACGAACAGATATTCTCCCCTTAAAAACGATCAAATCCTTATCTAATCAGTTAAAAGCACCCGCTAAAACAGCCACTGAAGAAGCTTTTATAATTGGTACAGATGGTAATAAAATTAATATTATAGTTAATTCAACTCTAATCGGAGAGGGTGATAATAAATACCTTATTGATACTTTAACCATAAAAGAAAAAACCGAAAAGGAAGTTTACTTATATGAGCATGAAAAGGTAGAGAAACTCATTAAAGAAAGTGAAGTTAAGTATAGAACTCTTTTTGAAACTGCTAATGATGCAATCTTTGTTTTGAATGATAGTGTAATAATTGAAGTCAATTCAAGAGCTTTAGAAATATTTAATGGTTCTAAAGAAGATATCATTGGCAAAAAACCTGAAGATCTGTCACCAGAATATCAGCCTGATGGGAAGAAATCTACAGACAAAGGGAATGAAAAAAAAGAAAAAACTTTAGCTGAAGGGTCCCAGTTTTTTGAATGGAAACATAAAAAAATTGATGGTTCTCTTTTCGATGCTGAAGTTAGTTTAAACACCCTTACTCTTGATAATGAAGTTTTTATTCTTTCAATTGTCAGGGATATAACTCAAAGAAAACGTGCCGAACAAGCACTCATTCAAAGCAGAAGGTCTTTATCAAACCTGCTTAAAAATCTTCCTGGAATTGCTTACAGATGTAAGAACGATAAAGACCGGACTATGGAATTTATAAGTGAGGGATGTTTTGCTTTTACAAGTTATCACCCGGATCAGTTAATAAATAACAGAGATTTATCATTTGCAAATCTTATACTTGAAGAAGACAGAGACGTAACACGGAAAAAAATACAGAAATCATTAAATGATAAAGAACCTTTTAAAATAAACTATAGAATAAAAACTGCAGGTAATAAAGTAAAATGGGTTTGGGAACAAGGCATTGGAATTTATTCTGAAAAAACCGGTGACCTATTATTTATTGAAGGACTAATTAATGACATTACTGAACAGAAGCTAACCGAAGAAGCTTTACAGCAGAGCGAAGCAAAATTCCGTTCACTTGTTGAAGAATCTTTGGTCGGAGTCTATATAATTCAGGATGGAAAACTACCTTATGTTAATCCCAGAGTTGCTGAGATCTTTGGTTATTCTTTAGAAGAAATTTTAGGAAGGGATGTAGAGAGTTTTATTTATCAGGAAGATTTAAAAAAAGTAAGGGAGAATCTTTCAAAAAGAATCTCAGGCCAGGTAAAAACAGTGCACTATTTTACAAGAGGTATAAAAAAAGATAAATCGTTAATAGAAATTGAAGTAATGGGATCGTATACATTATTTAATGGAAAGCCTGCAGTTATAGGAACACTTCTGGACGTTACTGAAAAAAATAAATCAGAAAGAGCAATAAGAAGACTTTCACGTGCAGTTGAACAAAGCCCTGCCTCAATAATAATAACAGATACTGAGGGAAATATTGAGTATGTAAATCCAAGGTTCACTGAATTAACTGGTTATACTTATGAAGAAGTAATTGGAAAAAATCCAAAAATTTTAAAATATGGGGATACTCCTCAAATCTATTACAAAAAACTTTGGGATACTATTAAATCTGGTGAAGAATGGCGGGGTGAATTTCTTAACCGGAAGAAAAATGGTGAACTCTTCTGGGAATTTGGTTCTATCTCCCCTATTAAAGATTCTGACGGTAAGATTACAAATTTCCTGGCTATTAAAGAAGATGTTACTGAAAGAAAAAATAACGAAGAAACACTAAGAATAGCCAAGGAAAAAGCTGAGGAAATGAACAGTCTAAAATCCGTTTTCCTTGCCAACATGAGTCATGAATTAAGAACTCCTATGGTTGCGGTATTAGGTTATTCTGAAATATTAAAAAGAGAAATTGATAACCCTGAATTGCAGGATATGGCAAAGGAAATTTACGAAAGCAGCCACAGATTATTGACAACACTCAACCTCGTTCTTGATCTTTCAAGAATAGAATCCAACAGGGGAATAATTAATTATACTGAGCTTGATGTTGTTTCTATAGTTACTGAAGAGTTTGATCTTTACAGGTATTTAGCATTGAAGAAAAATATATACTTCAAAACATCAATACCTGATGAACCTGTCATTACACTCCTTGATGAACGAATGTTAAGGCAGATTATAAACTGCCTTGTAAGCAATGCTGTTAAATTTACAAATACAGGAGGAATAAGTTTAAACATTTTTAAAGAAG
>CAZECH010000142.1:0-7519 GCA_964510675.1 uncultured Ignavibacteriaceae bacterium | reverse complement strand
AATAATGAATCGGGGAGGGAAAAGCGTCACAGGAACGACGATCCGGTTCACAGGCGGAAGCAGGCATGGCTCTTCAATAACGCCGGTTGCTACTGGACATGGCATTCATGGGATGGTTGTGAAGGAATTAACGATAATACATACTATTTTGAAGGCTGGCAGTATCTTAAACCAATGCGTGAATATTATGAGTCCATACCTTTCTGGACGTTGCAACCAAGTTATACGGTCTGTTCGGTGAGGAATAATGACCTTGTGTCTTCAACCATGTCAGTACCGGACAGGACAATATCAGTGATGTATTGCTGTTCAAGGAAATCAGGCGAGAAGGTAACAAATCAGCGGGCTTTTATCCGGATAAAAAATGGTATATATCAGATAAGATTCCTGAAACCCTCAAATCTGGAGGTTATCAATACATTGAATTATGAATCGAAGGGTCTGCGAAATGAAAGCGAAATCGTGTTGCCTGATTTCCAGGATGATATTCTGGTGGAGATCAGGGTGAAAACCTCGAAGGAAAAAACAATAATTGAGGGCACACAATGATTGTTGGGGCGTTGCATGCAACGCCCTTACCATTTTGTAACCAGCAGAACCATATCTTCCGTAAAACCAGGGTGGTGTATCCGAAAGGGTAATCTTTGTGAGGATACCCGTTCCGGACGTGTGAAAATCCCTGTTTTTGGATCATACCACCTGTATTCATAATCCCCCTGCGGGAGATCGACCCGTAATGTTCCCTCATCGACCGTGGTATTGGGTTCAACCAGGAAATAAGTAACATAACATTCCCCGGTTTTCCTTCTTGTTCTGAAGGAGCCCGGTCCTTCTTCAATGAAACTTGTATCAGTATCCATTTTATTAATGTCGGGTGGAAGGATTTCCAGAAAATTTCGTAACCTCATCTGATCGCCCATAACATTTAAAACGGCCTCATTGAGAGGTTCGGTAATGTTTAGCCAGGTAGCCTCCGTCGATCCGCACCCGCCATAGGTAAAATATCGCCAGAAAGTCCTCCGGTAGGCGAAACGTTCCGAAGGATCACGCATTACAGTATCTTTCCAGAGTACATCCCTGATTCCACCTCTGACAAGTTCGTTGATCATGTTAGGCCGGTTGCGGTCAGTTATGAAATCAGGGAACCTGTTGGTCTGGTGGATCAACCCGATATCCACATCCGCTTTCCTCCATACCTCTTCCGATAGGCATACCGGCAGGTCATACGGATCATGTTTTCTTATCCATGGGATATACTTTTCGTTTGCCTGGGTAGCAAGATCGGTTCCCTTGTTAGGCTTGTGTTCCAATTCATTACCAAGTTCCCAGTAGACATTGTAGAAACCGGAATACCGGGCTATAAGTGTTCTCAGGTAATTCTCTTTGGCTGGTTCATCCCCTGGTTCCCATACATTGAAAACCTGTTTTGTTCCGTCAGTGTTGTTTGCAAACCATTTTTCCCTGTCGCGCGACCAGGTATCAAAGAAATTTATCTGACAGTAAATCCCCCTTGCAGCCATCTCCCTGACAAGCCATTCGCCGCGGTGGATCCATTCAAGATCCCATGACAGTTTATCATTTTCCAGCGGGAAGAGGGCGGTTTTAAGCAGAAGTCCATTGTGTCTGTATCGCTCAAGGGTATCCAGGTAACTCAGGAATTGATGATCTTCCAGATAATCGTTGTTCGTTTCGTCTTCTTTTGATTCCGGACCATAATCCGAAGTGCTGATCCATTTACCTCCATGCCAGTAATGAGGTGTGCCGTCATCATATACCAGGTACCGGGGATAAACAGGATCACGCTTTACATGACCGTGATTTATAATTCGTTTCCGTTCGCTGCAAATGAAGCTTCCTCCACCATTTTTACCTTCAAAACTCCATTCGTATCTCCATATCCCCTGTTCATCGGGCATGAACCTGATACGCCATGTATCATTTCCGTCATAAAATCCGTCAGCTTTAAATGTTCTGATACCTCTGGTAAAGGTATATGATACAAACTTCGTGAACATGTTTCCTTTAACACCGGGGAAGTTTAAATCATCCTCAAATAATTCATATAGAGGAACTTCCGTAGTTTCTTTCTTCACCTGGCCTGTAGAGGTGATCCGAAGCGCCCAGTCACCTGATGAAGGAGGAGTCAGAGTCCGCATGCCACCCTTAATGACAGAAGCATTCTGAAAATGCCCGTCATTGCCATTTGCAGGATTCCACCATTCTGCAGTGTAATTCTGCCCTTTCGGGAGGTTGAGCTTTACCGGTCCGCCATTGGGAAGATAAAGAGCATAAACACAATCCTCATGGTTAAGACAGAATGCCTTACCTTCCCTGATTACTGATGAATCCGGGTGCATTACCCAGAATGGTATCGACTCCATGAATTTGCGTGTTCCCCCAAGTTCAGTCCAGATTGTATCCCATGCGTTCATCGGGCGGTCGTATGGTCCCAGCACATGTGCTTCCCAGACTCCCCCGCTCAGATAGGTGCTCCACCATATCCTCCGGTCTTCCTCCGGACGACCTTCATCTATTCCTATCATTAAAGTCCGGGACGACAGATCTTTGCATCTGCTGATCCAGGAAGTAACCAGTCTGTTGTATTCTGCAGGACCTGGTGCAGCCTTACTTCCTGCTGTTCCGGTCTGTATGGATGTAAAATCAATATGAGCTGCCCGGATATAATCATCGTCGGGCTGATTAATATTGTGAATTCCCACCGGATGATCAAAGGGATCGGTCTTTTTCAGAAGTGCCATCATTTCAAGGGCTTCCGGCCTCGAATAATTTTCGTTATGCTCCTCGTTGAAATTGAATATCAGGCCAGGCAGATAGCTGAAACGTGCAATCATTTCCCTGTAGTAGCGGGCATGATCATACTCTTTCCAGGCACTGTCATCCTCCAGAACAATGTACACAACAATTCCTTTTTCCTGCATGTAATCAAACAGGTCGCGCCACTCTTCAAGTCGGGCAATATCAAACCTTGAACTTTGTCCGCCATTCGCTCTGGCTTCATTTTCGGTTTTACCCAGCCAGGGCCACACATCCCTGCTATCGCCATCAATATTGTTGGTTATTATGTACAATGAATTGATTCCTTTGGCTGAAAGGTAATCTACAGCCTCTTTACGTCTTTTATTCGAATCATAATTCTGAGTGTTCCCGAGAAAGTTTTCAGGATCGTCGCATCCGGCTTTCATCCAGTAAGGACCTTCCCGGAATTTTAAGTACATGATATTATCCGATGCCGTTGATACTGCTTCAAGTCGGCCCCATTTGTAGAAATCCGGTGCATTTTCCGGTACGGGAGTTACCACGAAACTGCCCGTTACGGAATCCAGAATACGGTTACTGCTTTTTAACGAGAACTTCCAGATACCGGTTTCATCTGCTGAAAAACGCACCTTCCATACCGACCCGTCAGGGCCGCCCTTACCGTCGCCGTCATAAAAACCAGGCATGACATATTCTTTGTCTGAGGGGCTTGTGAATACAACATCAGCCTGAATATCAAAGGGATTAGGATCTCCGGTGGCAGAGGATACAGGTCCGGTGAATTCTATTTCAATACATTCCCATTTTGTAACTGAACCTGGGTGTTTTGCAGGCTTACCGTATGTTTCAGGATCCTTTACATCGTAACGCCCGTTGAATCTTTTCAGCAGCTGATCTCGTGTTTGGGGATTTCCGTTCCTGTCCATGAATATTTCTGTCCAGGGCGGACGTGTCGCAGGATCGGTCAGGATCGGATAGGCTTCAGTATTACGGTTATTATGTCCGCCTTTTTTTGTATCCCAGACACCTCCGTACTTATTCCCGAGGTGTTCGATGAAGGGTCGGATCTGAAATGTACGCCACCCTGATTCATCAGGTTTCATTTTACCAAGCATATTGCCCTGATGATCAACCGCATATGAGCCTCCCTGGAAAATGGTGGCAACGATCGGGAGTTTGCTGTCAAATGCTCTTGCAGGGATCAGGTGACCCATGTCGTCGGCTATTGAAACATGAAGGATCACATCAGCTCCCAGCAGTTCCTCGCACCTTACGGTTTCAGGGAACCACATATCGGCACAGATGCTGACACCGTATTTGACCCCGTCGAGTTCCAGGATATGAAACTGTTCACCCTGCGACCAGCCCCACCAGGTCTGTTCACCAAGATTTGCCTGAACTTTCCGGTATTTACCAATATACCGGCCTTCTTTGTCAAGCATAAAGGATGTGTTATAAAGCTTTCCTTCAGATTTTTCGACGATCCAGCCTAGCAGAGGTACTCCGGTTTCTCTTGCCAGCCTGACATACCTGCTGTACCAGTAGCCGTTACCCGGCACTGATTCTGCAATACCGTTAATTACATTCTCCGGAGGATAGCTCCAGCCTGAAATTGTGTATTCCGGAAAGCAGATAAGATCCGGCTTTGGTTCCGAAGTTGCAGCCTGCCGGGCAAGTTTTTCGAACAGGGCAAAATTTGCTTCCAGCCCGGGGTTGCCATTTCTGTAGTGCCGGCTCCCGGCTTGAATCGATGTAATATTTACTATACGTTCAGGATCCCTGCCGGACGTTCTCTGTCCATCGACTGTAAGCGATGTCAGGAACAACAAATAAATAGATGTTTTATGCAGGAAAAGTATAAACCGGAACAGGGTCCTTATTACTTTACTTAAAGCCATTTTTGTTTTGAATATTAATTTTATTTCCTGGTTATGGCTGCAATCCAGCCTCCTTTATACGGTGCTGTCAGGGTGACGACTTTACCGCCTTCGATCTTTTCCTCTTTACCCCATACGCCCTCGGTATCACTTATCCACCTTACGATAAATGATCCGCTTGTCCCAGTAAGATCAAGACCGACACTGCCACTCCATGTGAAGTACAATGCATATTGTTCTCCCGGTTTTGCAGCCAGGAACGCCTCGTTAGGCTCACGGTCTCTGAGCAGTTCCATATGTGGCTTTATATCCCATAATTTTATTAAACTTTCGAGGAGCCGTGCTGCCTTGATTGTGGCCTTGGCGCGATCGTTAAGCCCGTTGCCGCTGGTCGGCCTGTGAAACCTGGAACTCGCTGAACCTCCCAGGATATTTCTCCAGAAGCGTTCCACTCCGTCCTCAAGTCCTCCGCTGCCAAATGTAGTATACCCGCCTCCATATATCTTGGTGTGATTGCATGGACGGGATTTACCGTTATTAACCTGTTCAATGATCCACAGGAGCGCGTTCCAGTGGTCATCCCCGAAATTCCTGCTGTTGACCTGGGAGATATCTGCGAACATGTAATTATCAGGATCCCTGAATATTACAGGAGTATTCTTTGCTTTCGGACCAAGGTAGGTGTCATCGAACATATCGGTAGCATATACAATAACACCCTTTTCCTTTGCTTTTGCCTTGATGAATTTGATCCAGTATTGCCCCCATGCGGCGGGAGTACTTGTTTCATTGTCCATACAATACAGAACATGACCATAATTGAGACTATAGGAGAGCATCTTCAGTACGAATGCCTCCTGGTATTTCCTGATCAGGTCGAGCTTTGAATTGTACCCTGTCATTCCCGGGATCGAATGAAAGAATGGCTGCACATCCGCACTCGGGTGTTTCGGGTATTCTTTATCGAATCCGGTCACTTCGTATGAATAGTTAATATTGCGACCGGGATTCCACGGACTGATCGCCCAAAGTTCCCTGGAAAAATCGAACCGATCCCACACCTCGATCTGTACAAATATTTCCCGTTCTTCCGTCCATTTAAGCATATCCGCAAATCGCCTCCAGTACTCTTCGTTCCACTGATCCATATCAAATTTACCGGAAGGCAGCAATTTATGAGCTTTTAGTTCTATGGGCTCCCTCTGGCTCATTGTGTTCCTGACATAATTGGCGCCGACGAGAGGCATCTCATCAAGGTGTTCTTTTAGTCCTTCGGCTAGAAAAATATGATCAGTTTTGCTTCCTCCGAGAAGAAGCACGGGTTTGCCCTTGTACTGCCAGTAACGGGGATTTTCAGACCATGGCTGGATCCGGTCCTCGTTCTTCATTATCCCGGTTGTAGTTTTTTGAGCAATTGATACTCCTGACTGTTGACGGTTCCACTGCCGCGAATGCCATTATCATCGAGGATGGGAACCTCCAGGTTTTTGAGACGCGCATTGACCATCTCATTGATCACCTGCAGAGCTGTTCCCTTGGTGGGTTCGCTCTTTTTAGGAGCATCTACTTTGACAATCCCAAGAGGTGCAGGCACGGCGGGTTTTTGCTCCTTTGGAGTTCCTTCGAAAAACCGTATCGCCCTATTCAGAATCACATTGATCTCGCGGATCAATTGCGCAAGGCGATCCTGTAAAGTGGTCTTGTTGGCTGTAACTTGAACAGGCTGGCTGAGCGGATCGATTTCCTCTTCGGTGGGTTGAGGTGGGGCAGGTGGCGTGGGCGGGATCAACTGTTCAGATTTGAACAGATCGTCGAGGGTGAATTTGGACGCATATTCGCGCCAGATATCCACAGCGAGTGAAGCGGGCATTTCATTCCACGCGACCCTGTGGCGGGTATTTTCAGAAATCTTAAGGGGATTGACACCCTCGCCCAGGATCGCCTTGCGGATCGACTCCTTGTCCTTTTCCTCGTTCTCCCTCGACTTTCTTGTGATCCCGGTTCGAAACCCGAACCTTGAGCCTGGTTCGCCTTCCTTGGGGAAACCTGTATCCACCCGGAACGAGATCGAAATGGTCGGAATGACCTCGATGCCGTCCCGCGTCAATGCGCTGACCATTTTTCTGCGTTCCACGGCCTCGTCATATCCATCATCGGTCTCGTCTGCAAAGGGATTATCGGTTTCCCTGGGGCCGAGTGTCTGCGTTTGGGTATGCAGGTCCAAAGTGCCGGCGATGTATTCTCCACTTTCGATAAAATGGACTCCCGGCCCAAGCGTTTGCTTGATCTTTACGGCTGTACGTGTAACTGCCGCACTTGCGGAATCCAGCCAGACGACACCAGGCCCCTTTTTCAAGCGTTCGCCGGAGTGTTCCTTGATCACCCCGTTCTCGATGAACAAAGCAGGACCATGCCCGCCGAACAAGTCGGTCAACAGGCGGCTGAACACCTTCTGACGGTCTTCAAAGGTCCGCACCGGCAGGACGAACTGAGCGAAGAAGGCCATCCACAGGATCAGAAGTGCAGGAAAAATACACAAAAGATCGAACAGGATGGCCGGCAGGCTGGCTTGCACCCCTCCCATGCGAAAGATCTGCCATCCGTAAGCAGCCAGCAATATGACCAGCCAACCGCCGATATAGAACCAGGGTCTCTTAATGAGGGGAGTATCGTCCATGTAACTTGATTGTAAAACAAAAACATTCATTGTGCCAACGAATGACGGTACAATCCACTAATGTTCTCTGTCGAATTTCACTGCCATACCATCTTCTCAAAGGATTCCCTCACCTCTCCACATAAACTTGTGGAGACATGTCGCCGCAAGGGGATTGACCAGGTGGTGGTGACTGACCACAATACGA
>CAZECH010000141.1:0-7523 GCA_964510675.1 uncultured Ignavibacteriaceae bacterium | reverse complement strand
AACGATAAAATGTATTTCTTTTAAACTAAAGTCTTAAAACATGATGAATAGGAAAGCAAAAAATATTTTTTCACCTGTGGATAACTTTTTTCTATTGCATAATTTTCATTATGTTATATAATTGTGTCATGAGATGAAAATATTAAAATTCTTAAAAATACAGGAACATTAGTTTATTTAAAGATGTCGGAAGAAGAAGCATATGAAAGATTGAAACATAAAAGAGACAGGCCTGCTCTTAAAAATACCTCGGAAGATTTTTCAAAAGAAAGATTGATGAGCACAATTAATGAACTAATGAAAACAAGAGTTAAATATTATGAACAGGCTGATTTTAAGATAGATACTGATAAATCAACAGTTGGCAGAACAGTTGATAAAATTGTAAAACTCATTTCCAAATTAGGATTAAATGAAAGATAAGACAGTGAAAAACATTATAATAAAAACTAACGGTAAAACTTACCCCGTAATTATTGGGAATTCAATATTAGATTCACTAATTGGTCTAGTTGAGAAATATGCCCTATATAAAAACCTGTTTATCATTATTGATGAGAATGTGCTAAAATCTCATCGTGAATCTGTCAACAGAACTTTTAATGGATATAAAGAAAAGATAAATTATTATGAACTGAAATCAGGCGAAAATTCCAAATCATTTAATGAATTATCCAATATCTTTTCAGAATTAATAAAAGGAAAATTCAGCCGGGATACTTTAGTTATTGCAATCGGCGGTGGAGTTACCGGAGATCTCGCCGGTTTTGCAGCTTCAATCTATATGAGGGGGATTCAATTGGCACACATTCCAACTTCATTACTTGCAATGGTTGATAGCTCCATAGGCGGTAAAACAGGGATTAATTTTAACAAGTACAAAAATATTATCGGAGCTTTCTATCAACCTCAATTTGTATTAATTGATACGGACTTTCTTAAAACCTTACCTGAAGAAGAAATAAATTCAGGTGCAGGTGAGTTGATAAAGTATGCATTCCTAACAAATGAAGATTTTTATAATTACTTATCTGATAATTTTAAAAACATATTTTTGTTTGATAAAAATTTTCTTAATAAATTAATTTATGAATCGGTTTTGTTTAAGGGTTCTGTCGTAACAAAAGATGAGCAGGAAGGCGGGTTAAGAAAAATTTTAAATCTTGGGCATACATTTGCCCATGCTTATGAAAGTAATGCCGATTTAAAACTAAAGCATGGGGAAGCCGTAATTGCAGGGATAATTTCAGCTTTGTTTCTTTCAAATAAAAAAGGTTTTCTTTCAGATAAAAAACTGAATTACTTTTTAGGATTGCCTCTTAAGATTAATCTTAGCAATAGGTTTAATATTGGGGACTTTGATCAAATATTAAATTATATGAGAGGTGATAAAAAGAATCGAAATGGAAAAGTAAGATTCATTTTATTAAAAGGCATTGGTAAATTGATAATAGATTATGAAGCAGAAGAAAAAAATATTTTTTATGCTATAGAAAAAACAAAGAACTTGTTAACTAAATAAACTCTAATTTTTGAAAGGGGAAACTGCCGGATTTAGAGGGCATTAAACCCGGCAGTTTGAGTGTCATTTTGGAGCGTGCTATGCTTCTTGCGACTTTTCAATTACTATACCATTAAAAAAGAAAAGTAAAATCAATCTTAGGTTGAAATAAGTAATTCATTTTGTAGTTATAGTTTTGGTTTAAAAAGGAAAACTGTCGAATCTGAGGGCAAAGACTCGACAGTTTGTGTGTGTCATTTTGGAGGGTGCTATGCTAAAATCTTTTTCTATCCACCCTTTATTAATCAAGATAAGTGCCAGAATTTCTTTATTTATTGATTTAATTAAATATGATTTATTGAATAGGAAGTAATTACTTCAAAATTGGTTACTTATTTACCGGAAGTATTTACAAAAAAATCAGGAATTTTTTTTATAAATTTTTTTAAAGAATATCTAACTTTTCTTTAAAATTATTCTAAAAATAGTTCCTTGGCCGGGAGCGGAATTCTTTACAAATATTTTTCCCTTGTGGTATCCTTCAATAATTCTTTTTGATAAGCTTAGTCCAAGTCCCCAGCCCCGTCTTTTAGTACTGTAGCCTGGACGGAATACATCCTTTCTTCTCTTCATCTCAATACCTTTGCCGTTATCTTCAACCTCAACATCAACAGTTTTTCTTCCTTCAAAAACAGTAATATTAATTTTGCCTTCTTTATGGTCAATAGCATCGAGAGCATTTTTTATCAAATTCTCAATGACCCATTCAAACAATTCGGAATTGATTTTTGCCCCAACATTTTTATCACCATCAATTGTAAGCTGTACACTTTTGCCGGTTTGAGGAAGTCGCCGCTGGAAATAATCAATAACTTTTTTAATCTCATCAAACACAACTTTCTTTTTAAGCTCAGGTGTAGAACCGATTTTGGAAAACCTGTAAGTAATTTTATTTAGTCTTTCAACATCATTTGTTATTTCCTCGGAAATATCTATAACTTTATCAGGATCATTGTAATGCATCTTTAACATTTCCAGCCACCCCATTAAACTTGAAATTGGTGTTCCAAACTGGTGAGCTGTTTCCTTTGCCATACCTACCCAAATATTACTTTGCTCGCTTCTTTTGATATTACTAAAGCCGATGTAACCAAGAATGATAAACAATGAAGCAATTATAATTTGCATATAAGGATAAAATTTAAGCTGCTGTATTAATTCAGAATCTCCATAATGGATTTTTGTCAATACAAGAGTGTCTTCATAAATAACAAGAATGGGATTGTGCTGAAAATCCATCTCTTTAATTTTCCCCGCAAAAAAAACTTCAAGATCTTTTGATGCAAGAGAGGTATCATATTTAACATTTCTGACATCTGATTTACTATTCAAATTTACTTTATCATCAGGGCCTGTTAGTATTAAGGGAAAATCAATAGGTTTGATTATGTTATCAAACAGGAAAGTTATATCAACATCGGGAGAGGTTGTATTTGCTACATATTCAATCCCTTTTGCATAAAGTTCAACAATCTGTCTCTCTTTCTCCTGTAACTTCTGAACAAGATTTTGAGTGTAATAAAGAGTTGCTACAGCAATTATTATTGCAATAATTAAAAGAGTAATTTTAATATTAAGTGAGGCAGGGCCACCGGACATTTTCATCTTTGTTAAATTTTTATAAAGAAATAAAAAATATTTTACCGTTCAATTTTCTTTATTCAAATGAGAAAATCCAGTCAAATATTTAATGAAGATGTCGGTTCTTCAACAAAGAAATAATTATGGAGCGATTCGCTCATTAAAATTTAATTACAAATAGTTGTTCTTTGAGCCAAACGGCGTTTCGCTCTAGTGTTATACGAATATCAGTTGACAAAAAATGTTTGGCTTCGTTTGGGACCTACTGATACGATATCAATTTTAAACCCGCCGGCTTTGGCTATAAAGTTGAGGTAGTCTTTAGTTTTCTGCGGAAGTTCGGAATAACTTTTACAATCAGATATCCCAGTTTTCCAGCCCGGCAATGTTTCATATACTGTTTTAGCAGATGATAATCCGTCCGAATCATTTGGAAATGACTTAAGAGTCTTACCATTAATAGAATAACCAACACAAACTTTTATCTCTTCAAAATCACTTAACACATCAAGTTTTGTAATTGCTACCGAATCAATTCCATTTATCATGACAGAATATTTTAAAAGGAAAGCATCGAACCATCCACATCTTCTTGGCCTTCCGGTTGTAGCTCCATATTCAGCTCCGGTTTTTCTTAGCTGCTCACCATGTTCATCAAGTAATTCAGTGGGGAATGGACCATGGCCTACCCGAGTTGTGTATGCTTTAACAATTCCTATTACATCTGTTATTTTATTTGGAGGTATTCCACTGCCGGTACAAGCTCCACCTGAAACCGGGTTTGAAGATGTTACAAATGGATAAGTGCCAAAATCAATATCCAGCAAAGCTCCTTGCGCACCTTCAAGGAGAATTGATTTTCCTTCTGATATTGCCTGGTTAAGAAATAATGGAACGTCTTTAATATATTTATCAATGGTTTTATCAAACTCAACATATTCTTTTATTATCTCTTCAACATCAAGTACTTCGCGTTCATAAACTTTTTTCAGCAAATTATTTTTTTCTTCAAGATTCTGTCTGATTTTTTCTTCAAGAGATTTCCTGTTAAGTAAGTCAACAATCTTAATCCCTTTACGTGCATATTTATCTATGTAACAAGGACCAATACCACGACCGGTAGTTCCAATTTTATTATTACCACTTTCATTAATAGAATCCAGAAGCTTATGATAAGGCATTATAAGATGTGCATTCTGGCTTATATACAGTCTGCCATCAACTTCAATGTTATTCTTTTTAAGCAGTTCTATTTCTTCAAGAAGAGCATTAGGATCGATTACGACTCCATTACCAATTACACATATCACATTTTCTCTTAATATTCCTGAAGGAATTAAATGAAGAATATATTGCTTATCTGCTATAACAACAGTATGCCCGGCATTTGCTCCTCCCTGGTATCTTGTAACTATATCATACTTTTCACTAAGTAGATCGACTATCTTACCTTTGCCTTCATCACCCCATTGACTTCCTACGAGAACTGTTACTTTCATCTGATATTTAATTTGGAAAAGTTATTAAAAGACAAAATAAAAACTCCGGATTTCATCAACCCGGAGTTTTCCTTAAAACTCTTATTCATCTATATTTATTTTGGAAAACTGTTTACGGCTTCGTCAACTGTTTCGTAAAATTCAAAAATTGTTACGAGTTTTGTAATTATGAGAAGGCTCTCAATTTTCTCAGTTACACGGGCAAGTTTCAAAGTGCCGTTAGCTTTTTTCATGGTGGTTAAGCCGCCAATAAGCATTCCCAATCCGGAGCTATTCATAAATTTAACTTCACTTAAATCAATAACCACATTAATTTTGCCCTCATCAACAAGCTTATGCAGTAATTCATTGAAATCTTTGGTATCATCGCCACCCATCACATTTCCCTTTAATTCGATTACTACGGCACCGTATTTTTCTGAGGTTTTAATTTTCATTTATATAACTCCTTAAATTTCTTATTAAATTTAATTAGATAGCTTTATTAAAGCAAGTTTCTTTCATAATGTAATTAAGCTTATTTATTGAAGCATAAAAACAATTATTTTACGGAACAATATATTAAAGAGTTCGTCTAAAAAATGAGTTTTAAAAGAAAAAACAAAGTGCTGCAACCACAACCAAGGATTCTTGAAATAAACGATGATTTTTCTTTGATAAAAAGGTTTATTGAAGGTGATGAATCAACTTTCAAAACACTTGTTCACCGGCATAAAGAAAAAGTACGTAATATTATTTATTTAACAATCAGCAGCCCGGAAGAAGTAGATGACATTGCTCAGGAAGTTTTTATTACTGTATATAAAAATCTTAAAAGCTTCAGATTTGAATCCCAGTTTACAACCTGGCTTTACAGAATAACTGTTAACAAATGTAAAGATCATTTAAGGAAGATGAAAACCAGAAGTATATTTATTCCGGTTAAAGAAACAGAAGATCATGGCTATAATCATTTAAAAGAAGATATGGATGTTCCGGCAATAGTTCAGAAAGCTATTTCAAAACTTCCGGAAAAATTAAGAACACCACTTTTACTAAAAGATATCGAAGGGTTTAGTTACCAGGAAATTGCAGATACAATACAATGTGAAGTTGGAACTGTTAAATCAAGAATATTCAGAGCACGCGAAGGACTTAGAAATATTTTGAAGCCCTATGAAGGAGAGTTAAAAGCTTGAAAAGAATAGATAAAGATTTTGAGATGTTATCTTCATACCTTGATGGAGAATTGTCTCCGGATGATGTAAAGAAGATTGAGGAGAAAATAAGCTATACGATTGAACTTAGGAATAAACTTAACGAGTTAAAAAAACTTAAAGAACTAACTAAGACTTCAATAAAAAGACTTCCTGAATCACCATATTTTGAAACCAGACTTTTTGCTTATCTTGAAGAAAAACCATACAGGTATAAAATAAAAAAATGGTTCCCTGTAATCGGAGTTACAGTTTTAACAATTACTATAATGTTTTTTTTAAAATTTAATCCTGGTTTTATTGAAGAAATTTTTGAGGAGCAAAAATCTAATCTTGCCGGATTTTATAAAGAGAATCTTAAACCCCTTTTGTTTGCTGCCGATCTTTCAAACGAAGATATTTTTAATTTTGCTTTTTATAACCAGCTGCCACTTAATGAATCTAAAAGCCAGATTATTCAGCTTGGATCTGATCCTTCCGGAAACGAATATTTTGAAATAAAAACTGTCAGTTTGAATACAGGTGAAAACAATTTCGAAAAGTTTATTGAAACTCTTGATTTGAGCGATAAACAGTTGGTGCAGTATGATTCCATAATGAACTCTTATGCAGAAGCTCTGCAATCCCAGATACTTATAAATGATAAAAACACAGTAGCCATAAGCCCAAAATTATGGAATTACCAGAAAGCGATTGTAGCTGATATCTTATCTTTTGCAAAATCAAGTAATGAAAAAGTTTTTGCAGATGTAATGCCGGTTCTTTATAAAGTGCAATCTCCTGTTGTTGAACAGATTGTTCATGCTGTTAAATCATCTAAAGATAATGATTATATATTCTTAACACCCGATTCTTTATTTATTGAAAGTTTTGAATTTGATGCCGATGAATTTAATAAGGAGATGGAAATTGCACGAAAAGAAATGAAGCAGGGTCTTGAAGAAATGAAGAAGAACCATAAGGAAATGCGGGAATCAGATATTATAAGATTTAAACTTGATAGTGCCTTGATTAACCTTAAAAAAGTTACTCATGCAGATAATAATATTGGTATCTATTCAGACTCTAATATTTGCCGTGTTCATTTTGATAAGATTGAAATTCCCGATATAGAATTACCTGATATGGATGATCTCAATGAAATAATTAATGAAGCTACAAAACAAATTAAATCTTTTTCTTTTACTTTTCCAAAACTTGATAAAAGAATTCACAAATATGATTATAAAATCAGAATTGATGATTCAAGTAGTACCTATAATTATAATTTTGATGTTGAGATACCTAATGTAGATTCAATTATAGAAAACGAAATGAAAAATCTTGAAAACTTTAACCTTCCTCACGGCAAAGCAGGTTGGAATGGTGTTATCCCTAATGATTCTTTGATTGAGTGGTTTAATTTTTTTAAAAATGATGATAGCACTTATGTTGGAAATCCAAAACAATTTGAATTTAAGATGAAAGAGCTTGAAGAAGAGATGCAAAAGTTCAAAGAAGAAATGGAAAAGCTTAAGAAAGAGATCAGGAAGGATACAGTAAAAGTTAAACAAAAAAAGCCAGTTGAGATTTAATTAATAAAGTGAGGTTCACCTTTAAAGTGAGCCTCACTTCTGATTCGTCCATCTAACTTAATCACCGCCTATCTAACTATTCTTTACAAAAATCATTTTTTCACTTAATTTG
>CAZECH010000140.1:2917-7621 GCA_964510675.1 uncultured Ignavibacteriaceae bacterium | reverse complement strand
CATCAGGTGTTGGCGGGATATATTTTGCGGTTGTCAGCGTGCAACCCGGTGTGCCAATCCAATTTTGACTTGTGCGAAATTCCCCGGGAGTTGCGTGTTGGCCGCGAACGCCGGTCATTAATTTTTTATGAATTTTTACCCGATACGTTATCGACATTTTCAGAAATATACAATTTCAACAATTTGTTCCTTCAATGAAGCTTTTACATTTTTCGGCGTATCCCAACTGATGATCTCTCCATTATTCATTAATGCTATTCGGTTACATCGTTCAGCTTCATCTAAATATGGAGTTGTCATAAAAATTGTTATTCCATCTTTCTGAAGATTAGAAAGTATCTTCCAGAAATCCCTTCTTGAAACAGGATCAACTCCCGTAGTTGGCTCATCTAAAAAAATTATTTTTGGTTTGTGAATAAGTGTGCAGGCTAGAGCAAGTTTTTGTTTCATTCCGCCGGAAAGCTTTTCAGCAAGTCTGTCTCTGAAAGGAGTTAATCGGGTGAACTCTAATAATTTATTTCGTCGATCTTTATAATTTTTAACGCCGTGAATGTCCGCAAAAAATTCAATGTTCTCATCAACCGTTAAATCACCATAAAGAGAAAATTTTTGTGATAAATAACCTATTTCATTTTTAATCTTATTTTGTTGTGTTCTCAGATCATAACCAAGCACCTCGGCATTGCCTGCATCCGGGCGCATTAAACCTGTTAACATTCTTATTGTTGAAGTTTTACCTGCTCCATCGGGACCAACCAGCCCAAACATTTCACCTTTTGCAACAGAGTATGACACACCATTTACTGCGACAATATCTCCATAGCTTTTTTTAAAATTTTCTATTTTAATTACTTCGTTCATCATTTCCCTAGTTTTATAAAGGCATCCGCCGGCATACCGGATTTAAGGTCATAATCTTTATTAGGGATTTTTATCTTTACTGCAAAAACAAGCTTGGTTCGTTCATCTTTTGTCTGAATATTTTTTGGAGTGAACTCTGCCTCAGGTGAAATGTAAGTTATTTTTCCTTCATAAACTTTATCTTGGTATGTGTCAATTGTTACTTCAGCTTTTTGGCCTAACTTCACTTTTCCTAACTCTTCTTCCGATACATAGATAACTAATTCAACCTCATCTAGATCAGAAACTTTAAATAGTGAGGACATTGGAGTAACTGTTTCACCTCTTTCAACAAAAGTTTTTACTAGAAAACCATTTATTGGAGAGATTACGTAACTATCTCGAATATTTTTTTTCAGTAAATCAACTCCCGCAATTGATTTATTTAGGTTAGCTTTTGCCTGTTCAATCTCTTCCGGTCTGAAAAGCTTTTTAACTTTATTATAGTTTTCCTGAGCTGCATTATATTGTGCATTCATCAGATCGTATCTGGCAAGAGCATCCTCATATTGTTTTTGAGTAATTGAACGTGAATCATACAATTTCTGCATCCTCACTTTATCTCTCTCGGCCGTTTCGTAATTAACCTTTGCTTGATTAAGATTCTGTTCTGCTTGGTTTATATCTTCTTTTCTTGCACCTAATAACATGAGGTTTAATTGTGCTTCGACGGCATCCTTACTGGCGATTGCCTGCTGCAACTGTATATCAAGTATTTCATGATCAATAATCAGGATTGTATCACCAACATTTACTTTATCTCCCTCGATAAAATTTATCGTCTGAATATTACCGGCATTTCTGGAACTGATAATTATATTTGTTGTTTCAATCGTTCCGGAAGCTTCTATAAATTTATTATTATTATCATTACCGCAATGTATAAGTAAAAGCGGGAAGAGAATCGCTAAAAGAATTTGTAATTTTTTCACTGTATTACCTTATTAAATATTTTATCAAATTGTTTTTTACCTTTCGGAGTTAAAATTCCATTAAATAGAATTTCGAATGTATGTTGAAAAGCTTCCTTGTAATTAAATTTCTGGTAATAAAGAAAATCCGGATTAACAATTGAACGGATTGAATTAACAAATAAATGGATGATTAGTTCTGAAGGTTTTTCAATTATCATCCCTTCCTCCTGTCCTTGTCCTATAATCTCGCCTAAAACCGCATAAGCTCTTTTAGTTCTGAACTCGTCAATTATTTCCCAAAGTTCGGGCATATGAATCTGGACATCTTTAACCCAGATATCGCTCAATTTCATCGTTGCCGATCCCATTATTTCAAACAATCTCAATGCTTTAGAGAGTGAATCCTGCTCAGCTTTAATAACAGAATCAATTTTATCACTTATGTCGGAAGTAAATCTGCCAATCACTGCCTCTACCAACTTTTCTTTTGTTGAGAAATGTTTGTAGATCGTCTTTTTACTCATATGAAGCTCCGAGGCAATTGAATCCATAGAGATTTTGTAAAATCCTTCATTTAGGAATTTATCAACAGTAAACCCGAGAATTTTTCCCTTTTCGAGTTCTGATCGTTCTTTTTTCATTTTTGATTATATTTTTTTGGAAACTATATTCGTTTTTATAGTTTCTAATATAATGCATGGAAACCATTATGTCAAGAATAGTTTCCAAAATTTTTTCTTTCGTGTTGCAGAAAGGAATTTTTATTCCTAATTTTTCAATAAAGGAGGGGGCAACCCATGAAAAATATTTTTCTCTTAGTTGTCGGCTTATGTTTTTGGTCTAATTTACAAGCTCAATCCAAAATTGAGGAGGATTTTGAAATTGCTTATCAAAATGCAAAGAAGGGAATATATTGGGCTTTAGAAAATATTCCTGAGAAAAAAGCTAAAATAGAAAATGATCTTATAGCAGATGATAAGTTGTATGCAAGTATCCAATTGCAGAAAGAGGTAAATGGTATAAAAATAGAATCTATAGGTTACAACCATTCAAACTCAATTGTGATAAAAATCTATAAATCTTACGATAGTCTTGTCAAAGAGGGGTATCTGAAAAGAATTCCAATAGATTAAATTAACCTGTATTCAATCTTTATTCTCTTTATTGTACTTTTACAAAAATAAAATTAATAATAAAGAATAGTATGGATATTTGTGTTAATAGAAAAAATTGAATTAAGAAAAATTTTTCTCTCTTACTTAGAACCATTTACAACCAGCGGCTGGACTGAAGATGGCAATTACGGAATTATTGTTAAAGTTTATAGTAATGGAATAATTGGTTGGGGAGAATCTCCGGCAGGTGATGGACCCTGGTACAATGAAGAAACTAACAACACAGCCTGGTCAATTCAAAAAGATTTCTTAGTGCCGTTGATTTTAGGAAAATCAATTGAACATCCAAATCAGATAGAAAAAATATTTTCTCATGTAAGAGGAAACAATATTGCCAAAGCCGGAATTGAATTTGCTTTCTGGGATTTATTTGGAAAACAAACCGGAAAATCTTTATCTGAATTGCTTGGAGGTGTAAAAGACGAAGTTGAAGTTGGTATAAGTATTGGTATTCAAAAAAACACCGATATTTTGATACAAAAAGTTGAAGAATACATTTGCGAAGGTTATAGAAGAATTAAAATAAAAATTAAACCCGGTTATGATGTTGAGCCTGTTATTGCAATTCGAAAACGATGGGAACATTTTCCTTTGCAGGTTGATGCGAACAGCGCCTATTCTTTTGACGAAGCAAAAAAATTAAATCAGCTTGATAAATTTAATCTTCTTTTTATCGAACAACCCTTAGCTCACGATGATATTTATGAACATTCAAAACTTCAGAAATTATTTAAGACACCGATTTGTCTTGATGAAAGTATAATTTCCCTGCGGCATGCAAAATCTGCAATTGAGCTCAATGCATGTAAAATAATTAATATAAAGCCATCAAGAGTTGGTGGATTAGCTGCCGCAAAATCAATACACGATCTTTCTGAAACATCGGGAGTTCCCGTTTGGTGCGGCGGTATGCTCGAAACCGGAATTGGACGTGCAATAAATGTTGCTTTAGCAAGCTTAAGTAATTTTACTTTACCCGGGGATATAAGTGCAAACAGCCGTTACTTTAAAAGAGATATTGTTTTAAATCCATTTACTTTGAATAAAGATGGGACACTAACTGTTCCAACAAGAGCGGGCATCGGGGCAGAAGTGGATGAAGAGTTTTTAGAAACTATTACACTTGAAAAAATTGAATTCAGAAATAAATAAAATTTATAATCTAATGAACCACAATATATGTTGGCTTAATAAGGTATGATGAATTTAGTAAAGAAGAAAAAGAATACCCGATAATGAGGGTAATTAGAAAGTAATTAATTCTTTATAGCTTGTGAATCAGATTCCTCTACAAATGTATTAACTAAAACCTTAACTTCTGCTTCATTACCTAAAAGGTCTTTCAGAGATATTTTTAAAACAACATTGTCTACAACAGTCTGAATCGTTTTCCACAATGATCTTATAGAGCAGTCTATGGAATTAGTACAAATATTTTCGATACCAGCGTGACTGCTGCAGAAATCATCTTCAAATAATTTTCCCCCAAGAACTGTAAGAACATCTCCAATGATAATTTCTTCTGCCGGCTTCGCGAGTTTATATCCACCGCTTTGCCCGCGTGTGGCTTCAATAATTCCACCAAGTCGGAGAGTTCTTAAAAGTTTACCTACATTTGCAGTCGATAATCCTTCAAGAGCACTTATCTCAGGAATAGTAAGTCCGTTTTTGGACTTACCAATCCTGAGCAAACATCTTATACCATATTCTTCCTG
>CAZECH010000140.1:0-2817 GCA_964510675.1 uncultured Ignavibacteriaceae bacterium | reverse complement strand
GGGATTTTAGATCCGCACATTTTTGCATATTCTACTTTAGCAAGATCTTCAGGACTGATTGAAGGACCCGGATTTGAGCAAAGCTCGTTAAAAACTTCTGTTAAAGTTTCAGAAATCTCTTCTTTTCTCCTGCCTTCGATATCATATCTTTGCATAAAATAAATTAATTCACCGTTTTTAAATAATGCAATGCTTGGCGAAGATGGCGGAAAACCGTTTACATATTGTCTTGCTCTATCAACAGCTTCTCTCTCCATTCCTGCAAACACAGTATAAAATTTATCTGGAATAGTTTTATTCTGAAGTGCGAGTGAAACACCCGGGCGGGCACTTCCTGCAGCACATCCGCATACAGAATTAACCATTACTAAAACTGTTTTATCGTCGTTAACTTTAATTGCTTTATCAACTTCATCCGGTGTTAATAATTCTGTAAAACCGACTGCAACGAGTTCATCTCTCATATGCTGAACAGCTTCAGGGTCATACATCGGTGGTCGTGAAATTATATTGAGCATCTTTATCTCCTATTTATTTATTTACTAAACTTATTCTTTATTTCTTAATCCTTACTCATAATCTTAATTCGATTAATATTAAAGAGTATAATTACATCTCTTACATCATACCTAATTCCAGCTTCGCTACATCAGACATCATATCTCTGTCCCACGGAGGATTCCATACAAGCTTAATCTTTACATCGTTTACTTCCGGGATGGTTCTTATTTTCATTTCAACATCACCCGGTAGTGAACCTGCAACCGGGCAGGAGGGTGATGTTAATGTCATTTTAATTTCTATATTTGCCTCATCATCTATTGCAATTTCATAAATCAATCCCAGTTCGAAAATGTTAACTGGTATTTCCGGGTCATAACATTGCTTTAATGCTTCGATTACTTTCTCCTCAATTACTTGTTTATTTACAGCTACCATTTCCAATTTTATCCGTTTATTATTGTATAGCACAGATTAGTAATCTGTGCTACGATAAAAAAATATTATTCTGTAGATATTGTCTTGCTTTCTTTTTTCAAAGCAGACAACATTGTATGCCATGCAAGGCTTGCACATTTAACCCTTATCGGGAATTCTTTTACTCCAGCAAGCACAGAAAGCTTTCCCAATTCTTCAATACTTTCGTCTTCATTCAATTTCCCGGTAATTAAATCATGAAATTTCTCAAATAATTTTTCTGTTTCTTCAATTGATTTCCCTTTTACTACAGTGCTCATTAAGGAAGCAGATGCTTTAGAGATTGCACATCCGGAACCCTGGAATGAAATATCTTTTACAACATCACCCTCAACATCTAAAAAAATATCAATCTTGTCTCCGCATAAAGGATTATATCCTTCAGCCGTTCTGTTTGCAGTCTCAAGTTTTTTAAAATTCCTCGGACTCTTATTATGATCTAATATTACCTGCTGGTAAAGTTCTCTCAATTCAGGATCAAGCATTAAAAAACCTCTGTTACTTTTTTTAGAGCATCAACAAGAGTATCAATTTCTTCCAGTGTATTATACAATCCAAAAGAAGCTCTTGAAGTTGCAGGAATATTAAAACGCTGCATTAAAGGCTGCGTGCAATGATGCCCGGTTCTTACCGCAATTCCTTCATAATCAAGAAGAGTCCCTATATCATGCGGATGAATGTTATCAAATACAAATGATGCAACAGCAGATTTATGTTTTGCGGTTCCAATAATTTTTAAACCGGGAACTTCTTTTAATCTTTGTGTTGCATACTCAAGTAACGTAGCTTCATGCGCAGCAATTTTTTCTATTCCGATTGAAGATACATAATCAATTGCAGCACCAAGGCCAATAGCTCCTGCTATATTTGATGTGCCAGCTTCAAATTTAAAAGGAAGCTCGTTGAAAGTTGTTTCTTCAAAAGTAACTTTTGCAATCATATCGCCACCGCCCATAAAAGGAGGCATTACTTCAAGGATTTTTTCCTTACCATAGAGAACACCAATGCCGGTTGGTCCGTAAAGTTTGTGTCCTGAGAAAGCAAAAAAATCACAATTAAGTTCCTGAACATTAACCGGTAAATGATTTACTGTTTGAGCAGCATCGAGCAATACCGGAATACTATATTTATGAGCAATCTCAATTATTTCTTTAACAGGATTTATTGTGCCAAGAGAATTTGATACATAAACAACAGAAATTAATTTTGTTTTATCAGAAATAAATTTCAGGAACTCATCAAAAATAATTTCTCCGTTATCATCAATTGGAATAATTTTTAACTTTGCTTTTTTCTCATTACATAAAAGCTGCCATGGAACTATATTAGAATGATGTTCCATGTGGGAGATTATAATTTCATCTCCTTCGTTAACGTTGTTTCTTCCAAAAGAATTTGCTACTAAATTAATTCCCTCGGTTGTTCCTTTAGTAAAGATTATTTCTTTCTCGCTTGAAGCATTAATAAAATTCTTCACCTTGATTCTTGATTCTTCAAATGCATCTGTCGCAATACCGCTCAGATAATGTACACCCCTGTGGATGTTTGCATTCATCGAAGAATAATATGTGTTAAGTGTATCAATTACCTGCCGAGGTTTTTGAGTAGTAGCTGCATTATCAAGATAAACAAGAGGTTTATTCCTTACCTTGCTTTTAATGATAGGGAAATCTTCTCTTATCCTGTAAACATCATAAATACTTTTTATTTCCTGTACAACCGGTTCCTGTTTAGCATTCATTATATACTCTCTTCCGGCTGATTGAATTTATCAGCTAAAATTCCTTCAATATAATTTCTTACAGGTTTAACTTTCACAGATTTAATTACATCACTTGC
>CAZECH010000139.1:0-7705 GCA_964510675.1 uncultured Ignavibacteriaceae bacterium | reverse complement strand
CGCTCGAGTGTTAACGGTATAGCTGCCGGAATAAAAAATACAGGGTAGTATCTTATAATGTATTACAGTTTCCAGGTCAAAAAAGTACTTCGGGAAATTATTAAGCTTAATAAGAATATTTGGCTTATTGGTATTGATGGCTGCGGTGGTTCAGGAAAAACAACTTTTGCTTTGGAGTTACTAAAGAATTTATCCGGGGCATATTTAGTTCACATGGATGATTTTTATAAACCAAAGAAATTACGGAAAGAGCAGAATCAAAATTCCGGGGTAGGTTCTTTCTTTGATTGGAAAAGATTGGAAGAAGAAGTCTTAAAACCTTATAGAGTGAATAGAAAAATTAATTTCCGGAAATATTATTGGGGACTCGATTCACTTTCTGATTGGATCAGTATTCCATCTGGATTTAATATAATAATTGAAGGAGTTTATTCAACAAGAAAAGAATTAGCTGGTTATTATGATTTAAAAATCTGGATTGAGTGTAAAAAGAAGACAAGACTTCAAAGGGGAATTGAAAGAGATAGATTAAATATGAAAGAGTATTGGGAAAAAGTCTGGATGAAGCAGGAAGATGAGTATTTAATAAATCACAAACCTGATTTAGCTGCTGAAATAATCATTAATGGAAATACTATCTGATCTTTATATTTTTGCAATCTTATAATTCTTGAAAGCAAAATAGACTTCTTTAAGTAAAGTTCTTACAACTGCGGCAGTTGGTACGGCAAGCAGCATTCCCAATACACCAAATAACTGGCTTCCGGAAATAATAAGCAGAATAATAATAATCGGGTGCATATCAACACTTTTTGAAAATACATAAGGCTGAACGAACCCGTTATCTAAAGTGTAAACCAGCAAAAGCACAATTGCAATTAGCGGAATGTGAGATAAATCGCCATATTGAATGATTGAAATTATTGCAGCTGGAATTCCGCCGAGGAGTGGCCCGAGATAAGGAACCAGGTGTCCTAAACCTGCAATAACTCCAAGAGGTAAAGCATTATCAATACCTATAATATAAAAACCCAAACCACAGCAAATTCCAACGAAAGAAGCATCAAATATCCACGCTCTTACAAATCTACCTATCTGAATACTAACCTTTTTAAGTATGTAATACGATACCTCAAAATAATTATTAGGCATAACCTGAAGAATTCCCTGCATAATACTTCTGCTGTCTTTGACTAAAAAGAAGGTAATGAATGGAACAATTACAAGGATTGCAATTACGGAAACAATACTTGAAAGTACAATCGAAATCGAATCAAACGGATTGATGATCTGGTTATTTATAAAATCTTCAACTCTTTTTGAAAGCTCTCCCACAGTGAAGAAAGGAAGAAGCAACTTAATTTCTTTTTCTAATATTACGAGTTGTTCATGAAGATTAAAATTTCTTAATGCTTCAATTAATTGATTCATCTGGAAAGTGAACTTTGGAATAATGAATGATAAACCGAGATAAACAAAAAATCCTACACCAAAAAAAATAAACAGTGTTGAAGCAAGCCTGTTAAATCCTTCCTGCTCAAGCATTGAAATCAACGGATCAAAAATGAATGCAAGCAGTACTGAAATAATTAGAATTATGATTATATCTGATAAAAGATATGTGAGGTAAAAGAAAATAAATAGTGCAAGAATCCATAAAAGAATTTTTTTTATGCGCTTGTAAGATTGATCTGACATATTTTGATCCTTTTTAAACCTAGAACAAGTTCCAACCTGTGCTAAAGCTTCGGCGGGAAGGCAAGTGCAAGTTCAGGAAATTAGTTTACAGATTCAACTCTTCTTATACCCGGGACTTCCTTAAGCAAAGTTCTTTCAATGCCTGCTCTTAAAGTCATAACAGAAAGAGGACAAACTTCACAAGCCCCGGTAAGTCTCACTTTAACAATTCCATCTTCAGTAACTTCAACAAATTCAACGTCACCGCTGTCTGCCTGAAGGAAAGGCCTGACCGACTCAATTGTTTTTTTTATTTTTTCTTCCATTTCACTATTCTTCATCATCAAGAAGTATTTCAACTTTAGATGATGCATTAAGATTAATAAGATTTATCTGCCCGGCAAGGTTTCTCGAGATATTCATAATAATTTCAGAATATTCTGTGTCCGGCAAATCAAAAACAATTGGTACTCCTTTATCTCCGCCAATTCTAATCCTCGAATCAATTGGAATTCCTCCGAGAAAAGGTACCTGTAATTCTTTAGATAGTTTTTCTCCACCGCCAAATCCAAAAATATCATACTTCTGGCCTGTGTCAGGGGCTATAAAGTAACTCATATTTTCAACTACTCCTGCAACTGGAACATTAACCCGGTTAAACATCTTTAAAGCTTTCCGCGCATCAATTAAAGAAACTTCCTGCGGAGTAGTAACTATAACAGCACCTGTAAGAGGAATTGTTTGTACAAGAGTCAACTGAATATCTCCGGTACCCGGAGGCATATCAAAAACCAGATAATCAAGCTCACCCCAGTTAACATCAGACATAAATTGTTTAACTGCACCGCTTGCCATTGGTCCGCGCCAGATAACAGGCGCATCATCATCAACTAAAAATCCAATTGAGATCATTTTTATTCCGTAGTTCTCAAGCGGCTGCATTACAACTTTGCCATCCTTCTCATAAATCTTCGGCTTTTCTTTTATACCGAGCATAAGGGGAATACTTGGTCCGTAAATATCTGCATCTATTAAACCTACATTTGCACCATCTTTTGCTAATGCAACTGCAAGATTAACTGCAACTGTGCTTTTACCAACTCCGCCTTTTCCGCTGGCTACAGCAATTGTATTTTTTACTCCCGGAAGCAATGCATCTTTTCTTTTATCCGTATGAGGAGTAATCTTTGCAAGGATATTTACTCTTACAGAATTTAATTCGGGGAATGTTTCTTTTATAATATTTGAAATTTTAGTTTTTAATTCCTCATTAACTGCTGTTTGAGGAATGGAAAGTGAAAGATCCAGCACAAGCACATTATCTTTCAGTTCAAAGTTTTTTATGGAATTAAAAATGAGATGATTTTTATCAATGTTTGGATCGTCAACTTTTTTTATTGCATTAAGTATCCCGTTCTTGGTTATATCAGGCATTACAAATCCTTTACTTTTGGTTAATCATTCGTATTGAAATTAGTAAAATATTAATTAAGATTGAATTGCTTTTAATAATAGGGTTATTCTATCTAATGGATTGAGGTTTTGTTTTAGAATACCCTGCAGAAGACCTTAAAGCATAATCCATTAACCAATCCTGTGCACTTATTTTTTTATCATCGCCAGCAGAATTAATACGTGTATAATTCATATCGCTCATTAGTTCTCTTGCTTTGACATTATCTTTTAAAGAAACACTGAGCAGGCTTTTTATAATTTCACTTTTTATTTTTGCATCTTCAACCGGCCAGGCAATTTCAACTCTCCGGTCTAAATTTCTTTGCATAAAATCGGCACTGCTTAAATAAATTTCTTCATCACCGTTATTTAAGAAATAAAGAACCCTGCTGTGTTCAAGGTATCTTCCCACAATACTTAAAACGCGGATGTTCTCGCTTAAACCCGGAACCTTTGGTATCAGGCAGCAAATTCCTCTGATTATAAGATCAATTTTCACTCCTGTATTTGATGCTTCATAAAGTGCTGCAATCAGGGTTGGATCAACAAGAGAATTAAGTTTTAAAGTTATTTTACCTTTACCTCCGGCTTTTACATTATTCACTTCTCTTAAGATCAGCTCAAGGAATTTTTCACGCATGTTTATTGGTGCTACAATAAGTTTCCTGAAATCTGTCTGCTTTGAATAACCGGTTAGATAATTGAATACATCAGAAACATCGGAACAAATGTCTGCATTGCATGTGAATAAACCCAGGTCAGTATAAATTTTTGCAGTCGTTGCGTTATAATTTCCGTTTGATACATGAACATATCTTTTAACACCATCTGATTCACGCCTTACAACGAGAATCATTTTAGCATGAGTTTTCAGGCCAACAAGTCCATAAACAACATGCACACCTACTTTCTCAAGTTCACGCGCCCAGAAAATATTATTCTCTTCATCAAACCTTGCTTTCAATTCTACAAGTACAGCAACCTGTTTTCCTCTTTCTGCAGCTTCAATAAGAAATTCAGTAATCGGAGAAGTTGAACCAACCCTGTAAAGAGTCTGCTTAATTGCAAGAACATCAGGATCACGCGCAGCTTTTTTTATAAACTCAATTACAGGATTAAAAGAATGATACGGATGATGAAGCAAAATATCTTTCTGCTTAACGCTTGAGAAAAAGTCATCATCCTCTTCAAATATTTTTGGCAGAACAGGATAATACGGTTTTGATTTTAATTGATGTAAAGGGAGGTCATAAAGACTTATAACATCACTTAAACCCAATGGGCCATCAAGAACATGCACATCTTCCTTTTTTATCTGAAGGTTTTCTATTAGTGTTTCAAGCATGAAGTCGGGCATTTTGCTTGCAACTTCAAGCCTTACAACACTACCGAATCTTCTTTGCCTGATGTTCTCTTCAATTACACTTAAGAGATCATCAGCTTCATCTTCCTGAAGCTCAATATCTGTATCTCTTGTAATTCTGAAACGATGTGCTTCGAGAATTTCCATTCCAGAGAACAACGTTGAAAGATTTGCTTTTATAAGATCTCCAAGCCAGATGAACTTTGCGCTGAACTGTCCGTTTGTTTTTAATTTTTTACCCGGGTTAATGATTGAGTCAATCTGCATTAACCTAGGTAGAATACTTGGTACTTTTACTCTTGCAAAATGATTTTCACCATTTGGTTTTCTAACAAGAATTGCTAAGCTTAAGCTTAAGTTTGATATATATGGGAAAGGCCTTCCGGGATCAAAGGCAAGCGGAGTAAGGATAGGAAAGATTTCTTTCTTAAAGTATTCATTTAATTTTACTTTTTCATCTTCAGGTAAACTTTCATAATCTGTTATTTCAATATTGTTTTCCTTGAGATCTGGTATTATATGATTTTGCCATAAATCCAATGTAGTCTTAAGCATAGGCATAATCATCTTTTCTATTTTCTGTAACTGCTCAGAAGGAGTTAGTCCATCAATAGTTGGTTCAAGAATGTTTGCAGCAATCTGTTCTTTAATTCCTGCAACACGTATCATATAAAATTCATCAAGATTGGAATGGAATATCGATAGGAACTTAACTTTTTCTAATAAAGGCTGTTCAGGATCAAGCGCTTCTTCAAGAACCCGGCGGTTAAATTCTACCCAGCTTAAATCCCTGTTAAAGAAATTCTTAGGATCGTTATATTTTTTTAGTAGTTCTTTCCCGGTCATTTTATATCAAAAATAATTGGTCTTAATATAGGTTTTTTTGCTTAAATAAATTAAACGGAAAAATTTGAGGTACTATCGCATTAAGCGATAGTACTTCCATATGTTAGAATTATATACGTGTTCTCAGGCTAAAAATAAAGTTTCTTCCTGGGGAAACAATTCCGGAAGAATAAGGTCTGTAACGCTGATCAGTTATATTTTCAACTCCTGCGTTTAAGTAAAGTAAATCTGTAAACTGGTAACCAGCCTTTAAGTTGATTGTATACCAGTCCGGAGAATAAGGATTCCCATTTTCATCCATCGCATAAATTGTAGGTTTGCTTTGTTCAGATGGCGCAAGATCATTATAACTTATTTCTCCACTATGATTGAGATATAAATCCGCTTTAAATCTTTCCATGATATAAATTAAATGTGAAGTGAAATATAAAGGAGCTGAATGTCTTAAAGGTACATACTCGCCGGTTGTTTCATCCTGCTCTTCACCTTGCTGAAAGTTGAGTCTTGATGAAATGCTGAAACCTTTAGGAAGCTGTATCTCCAGTCCTGCTTCAATTCCCCAGGCATAAGCTTTAGCCGCATTCTGAATTGCCAGAACTCCACTCATATCTCCATCATATAAAATGCTGTCCTGTCCATTCAAAATAAATGGCCTTCTTACAAGAGCATCATCAAGCAGAGTGTAGAACCCGGTAATATCAAACTTAGCAATATCACTAAACTGCTTTATGATTCCGCCTTCTATGCTGTAAGCGTATTCCGGTTTGAGATCGGGATTTGGAACAACAACAGCACCCGGCTCAGATTCAAACACTTTACCGATGTCATCAATATTCGGTGCTCTGAATCCTGTTGAAAGATAAAAATTAAACTGCCAATCTTCCTGCGGACGATAAGTTAATCCTGCACTTCCTGTTAAAGCTCCCGTATTGAGTGAAGCTTCTGTAAATGGGAAAGGATAAAAAGAAGTATCGAACTCTGCTTCAAGAGTTATAAAAGTATATCTTGCTGATGCCTGGAATAGTGTAAGAGCCGATAATGAGTTTTTATAATTAAGATAAGCAGCAAAAGAATTATTTGTTGAACCATCAGGATATCTTGTTCCGATTGGTTCCCTGATTCCGGTGTTGATATTATCAGACTCACCTGTTGAATTAACTTTATTCAGAAGAACTTCAGCGCCATAAAAAAGATTTTGGTCTTTTGCTATTTCTTTTGAGAAATCAAGATTAACAGAAAAAACATCCACTCTTTCTGTCTGGTGATTAAAAGCTGTTCTTCTGAAAGTTCTGTCGTGGCGGCTTTCTTCAAACTTCTGGAAAGCAAAAATATAACTCGATTTATCATAAAGACCATTAGCAGAATAGTTCTTTATGTTCAAGCTGTTCATTATCCATTTTTGCGGACCGTAATACCAAACAGCAGAACGAAGGGCACCACTCCGGTATTCAATCAACCTGTCATAACGCGGGTAATCGGAAGTTGCAGAATAATGAAATGCATAATTAATATCCCAGTTTTCATCCGGCATAAATCTGATTTTCTGCATAAAGCTTGTTTGATCATATCCACTCGGCACCTGAACCAAAGGATCCGGGTTTGCAATCGCAGAATCAATTCCATTAATTACTTCAGCATACTCTAATCTTTTATATTCTTCGGGGCCATTTGATCCCATTTTTAAATCACCAAAAGTGCTGTAAGTATAGCTTGTTAAAAATCCCCAGTTCTTCAATCCAATATTCACATCAACATGTCCTGTCTTCTCTTCATTTGCAGAAGAAAATCTTCCGGCAGCATTTACATTGTAGTATATGTTATCGGATAAAGAAAGTTTTGGTAAGAGAGTCATAAAATCCATAACACCGCCTATTGCATCACTTCCATAAATTACAGAACCCGGACCAAAAATAACTTCCGCTCTTTCTAATGTAAAAGGATCAACAGAAATTACATTCTGCAAATTACCCGCTCTGAAAATAGCATTGTTCATTCTTATTCCATCAACAACGATAAGAACACGGTTGGCTGAGAAACCTCTTATCATTGGGCTTCCGCCGCCAAGCTGGCTTTTCTGAACAAAAACCTGTCCTGTTGTTCCGAGAAGATCAGCAGCGGTCTGCGGATTCTGGAAAAAGATTTCTGCCGGACGAATAACCGTAATTTTCTGCGGGACATCTTTTTTCTCTTCATCCCACCTGCTTGCAGAAATAAGTATTTCATTAAGTGAAATGTTTGACGGCTTCATCAGTACCGTAAAATTATTTTTTTCAAGCTGAATAAAACTGGTTTCAAAATCTTCATAACCAATAAACTGAAAAATTATTTTCTCTGTTCATCTGAATGAAGATATATCTGACATAC
>CAZECH010000138.1:0-7706 GCA_964510675.1 uncultured Ignavibacteriaceae bacterium | reverse complement strand
TAAAGCCTCATTTACACGCCTGTCAAAATCATAAAGCTCATCAGCATTGTAAGTATTTGCTAAGCTTAGCATTGGTACAATGTGCTGTACTGGTTTGAAATGTTTTGTAAGATCCTTTCCAACTCTTTGTGTTGGAGAATCAGGAGTTATAAAATCAGGATTTTCATCTTCAAGCTTTTCAAGCTCTTTAATTAAAAGATCATATTCCTGGTCATTTATAGTAGGCTCAAAAAGAACATAGTATTTGTAATCATGTTCCCTGATCTGTTCTCTTAGTTCTTCTATTCTTTTTTCAACCTGCTTACTCATCTTTTAAAGCAGGAGGGATTTTTAAATAGGTTAATCCGTTACTGTTGATCTGAATATATTTAATAGAACCGGCTTGCCCGGTAAAGTTTAGCGGTTTATCATTAAGCTGGAATTTAATTCCCCCTGAATTGCCAAGAGTGATTTTGTAATTATTTTTTGTTTTTAATTTTTTTTGTGAATTAGGAAAGAGTGTAAATTCTTCGACTCTACTGTCATCAAAAATTATTTTCATCCACGAAGTATCACGCGAAAAAACCGTTAAAGAGATGCTGTCGGATGATTGGGAATTATCAACAATATTTTGAGCAGGTTCTTCTTCAAAACGCTGCTGGTTATCTTCAATAACTTCTTCAATTGGTTTTTCAGCAATAACTATTTCGTCCGAACTTCTAAAGAAGATCAAATAAATAATAAAGAAAAACAAAAACATTCCACCGAAAAATAACCCATAGCGTAAAATGTTTTTATTTATGTTAGATGATGAATCCCCCTGAGATTCCCGGGGTGTTGCATCATAAGTCTGAATATTCTTCTTTCGTTCACTTTTCTTTTCCGGAACTGTTTGTTCGTTTTCTTGTTTTTCTTCAAGCTGTTTCCCTTTCTTTGCAGCTTCATATTTCTGGATTATTTTTGTTTCATCCAATCCAACCATCTTAGCAAATTCTTTAAGAAAAGCTTTTACATAAGGTTCGGACAGAAAAGTAAAATCGCCTTTATCAATTGCATCAAGGAATTTGATATCAATTCTCGTCTTCAATGCCATCTGCTGAAGACTTATTCCGCTTTTCTCTCTTGCTTCGTGAAGCTCTTCTGCAAATTTATCTAACATAACATCCTGCTATTTTTATTAAACGATTTTTATTTTACTTTTTAAGAAACACCTAACTAATCCTTAAAAACTTTGCGGCGAAAGCGCCATCCATCTGGTGAATATGCGGCAATGTTTGAATGCAACCATGCTCATCAATTATTTCATTGGCAACAATACTTGTTGCATTTATAAGCTGATAGTTTGGGTTCTTATCAAGGAATTTCTCAACAATGCCAAAGTTTTCTTCCGGCTCTATAGAACATGTGCTGTAAACAAAATAGCCGCCTGACTTAACGAGTGACGATGCTTTTGTAATATACTTTAATTGGAATTCATTCATTTTGCTGATGTCAATAAGATCACGTTTCCATTTAATATCGGGTTTCTTTGAAAGTGTTCCTGTACCGGAACATGGAACATCTGCAAGAACCCTGTCAAAAGTTGAATCATTAAACTCCATCGCATCAACAGCAAGAATTTTTATCGATTTAAATCCTAATCTTTCCATGTTCTTTTCGAGAATATGCAACCTGCTTTCAAAACGGTCTAATGCAGTAATCTCACCTTCGTCATTCATAAGGCCGGCAATATAAGCAGTTTTACCTCCCGGAGCTGCAAACATATCGAGTACTTTCATACCCGGTTTTACATCAAGTAATCTGCATGCAAGTCCGGCGCTTTCATCCTGAACATTGAAATATCCTCTGCTAAAATATTCCCATGCTGTTATGTTGGTAAGATTCTGAAGTTTAAAAAATTCCGGCAAATATCTTCCCGGAAGATACTTAAGATTGACTGCCTCCAATAAAGATTTAAATTCTTCCGGGTTTGTTTTAACAGCGTTAATCTTAAGAGTAAGGAAAGGTTTTTCATTATTTGCTATAAGAAGCTTCTCTGTTTCTTCTTTTCCAAATCTTGCAAGATATCTTTTAACCATCCATGAGGGATGAGAATAATAAGCACTCAGATAGCCAACAATATCTTCACCAGGATCTGGGTAGCGGATGCCGTTTTTGCTTCTTACTATGTTTCTCAAAATTGCATTTGTAAGGTCAGCCGGTTTCTGCCCCTGAAGTTTTTTTACAAACTCAACAGCTTCATTAACAGCAGCATAATCGGGAACTCTATCTAAAAAAAGAATCTGGTAAAGAGCAACACGAAGTCCATTCTTAAGATTAGGGATTGCCTTGGAAAACTGTCCTTTATAAAAACCGTTAAGCACCCAGTCTAATCTTCCCATCCATCTTATAACACCATGAACAATTTCAAATAACAAAGCTTTATCAGTTCCGCTGAGTTCTGAATTCTTCATTTCATGATCAAGAAGTTTATCAAGATAGCTGTCAGTTCTCTCCACACGGTTAAGAACTTTAACTGCTAATCCTCTTACACCTTCATACAAGTCTTTTATTTTATGTTCTTCAAGTTGAGTCATATATCAAACCGAAATCGTATTTCTTTCCGATGCTGTTAATTCGAAAATTTTTTGGAAAAGCTTTTTTTCATCTTCACTCATAATTATATTTCTTCTTGACATAACTGTTGTTGCCGTCTCTATGCTTTTAAAAACATCATAGACTTTTGATTTACCAATTCCCCCCCATGTAAAAGACGGAACAAATTTATCAGGAAAACCTGCACCAAAAATATTACATGAAAACCCGACAACTGCTCCCGTATTAAACATAGTATTTATTGCAGACTTAGAATGATCCCCCATGATCAATCCCATAAACTGAGAACCGCTGTCAACCATTTTTCCGTTTATATAAATTTTTACTGTGCTATAATTATTTTTCAAATCGCTGTTGTTAGTATCAGCGCCAAGATTTACCCAACTGCCAAGATATGTGTGTCCTAAAAATCCTGCATGCTGCTTATTGCTGTAAGGCATAATGATTGAACCTTCGACTTCACCACCAACTTTACAAACTCTGCCAATACTTACATTCTCATAAATTGTAGCAGCACTTTTTATTTTTGATGATTCTCCAATATAAGCAGGTCCCTCAATAACAGCATTTGGAAATATTTCAACATTTTTATCAATATAAACAGACCCCTTTGAAGCATCAATTACAACTCCCGGTTTAACAACAGTACCTTTTTCAATTATTATTTCTTTTTTCCCAACAAGATAAACTCCCTCATAAATTTTACCTGAAATTTTCTTTTGGCTTTTCTTTTTTCTTTTGTTAAACTGAAATTCAAACTCATTATTTAATTCTTCGTTATTATAATTAATTAAGTCCCATATATAATTAAAAGTTTTTGTTCGAATTTCTTCAACGGTAATTCCTTCAAAGTTCTCAATATCAATAAAATCATTTATATTATTTTTAAGAGATTCTAATTTCGAACCTGATAAATGTACTGCAACAACTGTATCACCCGAGACAAATACAACATTCTCTCTTTTCTTTTTCAAGATTTTTGTAAGATTGTCATCAATTAATGCTCTTCCATTAATAAACAAAATCTCATCACCTTCAAAAGAATTAACCTGAATGCCTGGATTATATTGCGACACAACATTTTTAAGATAAGCTCTGCAGTGAAGTGAGTATTTGAATGAAGGAAAAATTCTGAGAATCTTATCTTTTAAAGATGTATATCCACAGATAAGATCATATACAGGTCTGGAATATGTAATAGGTAAAAAGTTGGTAGCTTTTTTATCTTCAAAAACGCAAAGCTGCATTCTGCTTTAAAAGTTATAATTTATTGACAATTTAACATTTTTTGAAGTAAGAATCTTTTGAGATTTATAAATTAGTTATAAGCCCTCCACTCAATCTCAGCAACTCCGTTTCTGCAGCTTTAGCTTCGAAAAGCGCTGTTACTAACCTGCTTTTTGCATTAAAAAGATTTATCTGAGTTTCCCTGAACTCAAGTGGAGTTATGTTTCCAAGACGGAGTCTTTCTACTGCAATATCAAGATTTTCTTCTGCTGCTGTCAGGTTTTCTTTTTCGAGTAAAACTATTTGTTTGCTGTTTTCATAACTGTTAAAAGAATTAAGAAGATTTGCTATTATTGACTGCTCGATTTCTTTATAAGTAAGCTCAATGTTTTTTAAATTTATTTCGGCATTCTCAATATCTGTTCGTGTGGTTAATCCATTAAAAATATTTAGTGAGGCTGTTAAACCATAGTTAAAACCCAAATTCCTGTTTATTTGTAAAAGTCCGGCTTCAGATTCAGATCTGGTAAAATTATATCCTGCATTTAAACTGATTTTGGGAAATATATCTGAACGAGCAATATTAATTTCAAGATGAGAGATTATTCTGTTTTCTTCGGCAATTTTTAATTCGCTGTTTTTTTCATTCGCTGCAAAAAGTAAATCATCATAAATCAAATCTTCTTTAAAGATGATTGTATCAATTACACTAAAATCTACGTCTCTCGCTCTTCCAAGTAAAGTATTGAATAAAATTTTTGCACGTGATAGATTCAACTCTTCCCTTAGGAGAGAAGATTTATCTTCATTCAGATTAACTTGCGCCTGGCGTAAATCAAACTTAGAACCTGAACCAACTTCTAATTTATCCTGAGCAATTTTAGATCTTTCTTCTGAAATCAAAATGTTGGTTTGAATCACTTCAAGGACTTCTTTTAATCTTACTATATCATAATAAGTGTTAATTATTTCTGTAATATTGTTTTCAACTTGGAATTTAAAATTCAACTCCCCGGTTTCTTTTAATGCTTTGAACCTATCCAGTTTAGCAAACATATTTAAACCGTCAAAAATCGTCCAGTTCAGAGAAATATTAGCTGCCAAAGTTGTTGATTCAGCACCATCGCGTTCAACTCTTCTCCCATCAAAAAATTCCTGTGTTGTATTGTTTACACTTTTGGAATAAGAACCATTCACATCAAGGCTGGGCAACAATCCGGCATTGCCGATTGAAGAATTGTTATCAGCAATCTCAGCTTCATTTCTTGCAATATTGATTGAATAATTATTTTGAAGAGCTATCTTAATTGCTTCTTCAATGGTAAGAAGCTGTTGAGAAAAAGAGGAAGTAAAATTCATTAATATGAACAGGATAATTTTTGAATTCATAATTAGAAAAAATTTTACTGATGATTTAATTTATTAAACGTAATATTACTCGATTGAAAATCCGATTCTGGATACGGTTATGAAAAATTAACTACTTAGGATAATCTCTTCTTCCTCATGCCCTGGCACAAATTCTCCTTCAGTAACATTTGAAACAGTTGCTGTTTTCCTGGACAAATAAGAATACATTACCGGGACAATATACAGAGTTAAAAATGTAGAGAATACTAATCCGCCTATTACTGCTATACCCATAGAGATCCGGCTTTCAGATCCCGCCCCAAGTGCTAATGCAATAGGTAGAATACCAAGTATAGTTGAAGAGCTTGTCATCAATATGGGGCGTAAGCGGGCAACAGAAGCATGCTTTATTGCTTCCAATTTTTCCTGCCCCGCAGCTTTTCGTTGATTTGCAAATTCAACTATAAGGATTCCATTTTTAGTTACAAGGCCTATGAGCATTATTATTCCAATCTGGCTAAAGATGTTTAAGGTTTGATTAAAATACCAGAGTGAAAGTAAAGCCCCGGCTAGAGCTAATGGCACTGTAAACAAAATAATAAAAGGATCTCTGAAGCTTTCAAACTGTGCGGCAAGAACTAAATAAATTAGTACTAAAGCCAGTATAAAAGCAAAATATAAACTTGAAGCACTTTCCTCGTAATCTTTTGAAGGACCATCAAGTGCGGTAGAAAAAGTATCATCCAGTATTTTATCAGCAATCTTCTGCATTGCGATAATTCCATCTCCAATGGTTTTGCCAGGAGCTAAACCAGCAAAGACTGTAGCAGAAACATACCTGTTAAACCTATACAATTGTGGAGGGGAACTTTCTTCATTTAATGTAACAACATTGTCAAGCTGAATCAATTCGTCCCGGTTATTTCTTAAGTAGAGTGATTGTAAATCAATTGGTTCATCCCTGTTTTCTCTTGAAACCTGCCCTATTACCTGGTATTGCTTCCCATCTTTAATAAAAAAACCAAAACGCTGCCCGCTGAATGCAGACTGAATAGTCTGTGCAATATCAACTGTAGAAATTCCCAAATCTCTTGCTCTCTGCCGGTCTATTGAAATTCTTAATTCCGGTTTATTGAATTTCAGATTAGATTCAAGAATAGTAAAGGTAGGATCATTACCAGCCTCCTCTAAAAATTTTGGTAGAAATTCGCGGAGCTTTTCAAAATTAGCTGCCTGAATTACAAACTGAACAGGAAGACCCCCTCTTCTGCCCCCGCCAATTGTCTGCTGCTGGGTTACATAAATTCTGGCGGCTGTCATTTTACTTACTACTAATGTTAAATCATCTGCGATTTGCTGTTGAGTTCTTTCTCTAAACCCAGGTTTTTTTAAGATAAGATTTACAAACCCGGAGTTTGTTGAACCGGCAAAACCGGGAGATGTTAAAGATATTATTGCTTCTTTTTCAGGGACAGAATCCTGAACAACACTTACTAATTGATCCATTAAGCTTTGCATAAATTCAAATGAAGTACCTTCGGGAGCTGTTACGTTAAGGCTAAGACGGCTTCTATCTTCCAATGGTGCAATCTCTGATGGAAGTGATTTGAACAAAACATAAATCAGAATTACAGCAACAGCCATTATTAATGAAGCCATCCATCTTCTGTTCATAAAAGAATTAAGAGAATTGCTGTATACACTGTTCATTTTAATAAAAAATGGTTCTGTTTTATTGTAAAACCAATTATGCTGCTCTCTTCTTTTAAGGATTTTAGAGCTTAACATCGGGGTTAATGTAAGAGCTACAAAAGAAGAAATAATAACTGAGCCTGCAATGACAATCCCAAATTCACGGAAAAGTCTGCCGGTTATGCCCTGAAGAAAAATTACAGGAAGAAATACAGAAGCAAGCGCAACCGTGGTAGATACAACCGCAAAAAATATTTCAGCCGCCCCTTTTTTGCTTGCTTCTTCGGGATGCATTTTATCTTCAACTTTTTTGTAGATATTTTCAAGAACAACAATAGCATCATCTACAACTATTCCAATTGCCAGAACAATTCCAAGCAATGTAAGAACATTAATTGAAAAATCGGCAGTGTACATTATAAAGAATGCACCAATCAAAGAGATAGGTATGGCTATAACAGGAACAACCGTTGTTCGCCAGTCTCTTAAAAAAAGAAAAATGATAAGTACTACAAGTGAAAAAGCAAGAATAATTGTTTGCTCAACTTCTTTGATTGATTCCTTTATGTAGTTCGTAATATCAAATCCTATTCCTGTTTTTATATCTTCGGGGAGATTTTGTTTTATCTGCTCAAGTCTTTTATAAAATTCATCTGTAATAGCAATATTATTTGCCCCTGGCTGTGCTATTAACACAACTCCAACCATAGGAATTCCATCGCGCTTTAGTATTGTCTTTTCATTCTCTGCACCTAATACAGCATACCCAATATCTCTAAATCTGACAATATTTCCCTGATCTTGCTTGATAATAAGATTATTAAATTCTTCCGTATCTTTGAGACGACCAATTGTCCGGATTG
>CAZECH010000137.1:6070-7733 GCA_964510675.1 uncultured Ignavibacteriaceae bacterium | reverse complement strand
GAGTTATCAACAATTCTCGCAATCAGTTCATAAGTATCATAAGGTTTAGCAGAATCATCAGGAAACAATCCATAAATTTCTTTTGGAGAGAAGAGTGGAAGTTTGCTTTCAGTTTTGTTGAATCCTGCTTTAGGTTGTTCGCCAAATTTTCCTGTTAAACTTCTAATTTGAGCAAGGCATTCCTCATCATTCTTCATTACATAATCTGTAACACCGGAAATATTTGATTGAACTTTTGCGCCGCCGAGACTTTCATTATCAATTACTTCACCAATTGCTGCTTTAACAAGATGGGAACCAGCAAGAAAAACTGAACCCTCACCTTCAACAATTAATGCTTCATCACTCATTATCGGGAGATAAGCCCCGCCTGCAACACAAGGACCCATAATTGCAGCAATCTGTGGAATTCCCATTGAAGACATAATAGCATTGTTTCTGAAAATTCTCCCGAAGTGTTCTTTGTCAGGAAAAATTTCATCCTGCATTAGAAGAAAGACACCGGCACTATCAACTAAATAAATTATTGGCAGCCTGTTTTCCATTGCAATTTCCTGTGCCCGCAAATTCTTTTTTGCAGTAATAGGAAACCAAGCGCCAGCTTTTACAGTTGCATCGTTTGCAACGATTACGTAATCACGACTATTTATTTTTCCAATTCCATAAACTGTTCCTGCACTTGGTGCGCCGCCTTGTTCATCATACATTCCAAATGCTGCAAAAGTACTTAGCTCAAAGAAGTCTTTAGGTTTATCGATCAGTTTATTAATTCGTTCACGTGCAGTTAACTTGCCTTTAGCTTTATGTTTCTCGATCGCCTTCTGTCCACCTCCCAGTTTGATCTTATCTTTTGCAGCATTAAGCTTTCTTAAAAGTTCTTTATAATGATCTTCTCTTTTGTTAAATGATGAATTTTGATTTATGATTGAACCGATTTTTTTCATAAAGTTTTCTCTGCGTTACTGTCATTCCGAACTAGTTTCGGAATCTCAGCTTAAAATAGATGCTGAAACAAGTTCAGCATGACAAAAGCAATACTATCCTATTTATTCCTCGCTTAATAAATTTCTTGCAATTACTATTCTTTGTATTTCTGATGTTCCTTCTCCAATTGTACAAAGTTTTACATCGCGGTAAAATTTTTCAACAGGATAATCTTTTATAAACCCATAACCACCAAAAATCTGTACAGCATCGCTTGATGCCTTCTCTGCAATTTCACTTGCAAAAAGTTTTGCCATTGCAGCCTCTTTTATAATTGATTCACCCTTATCTTTTTTCATTGCTGCTCTATAAGTTAAAAGTCTTGCAGCTTCAATATTGGTGGACATTTCAGCAAGTTTAAATTGTATCCCCTGGAATTCATTTATATGTTTTCCAAATTGTTTCCTTTCGCCTGAATATTTGATTGATGCATTAAGACAGCCTTGTGCAAGTCCAAGACTTAAAGCAGCAATTGAAATTCTCCCACCTTCCAGGATCTTCATTGCCTGAACAAATCCTTCTCCTACTTCTCCAATTAAATTTTCAACCGGTACTTTGCAGTTCTCAAATGTTAACTGTGTTGTATCGCTTGCACGCATTCCAAGTTTGTTTTCTTTCTTTCCAATAATTAATCCTTCCATTCCTTTTTCAAGAATGAATGCTGAAATTCCTTTTTTAC
>CAZECH010000137.1:0-5970 GCA_964510675.1 uncultured Ignavibacteriaceae bacterium | reverse complement strand
GCAAATCTTAAAATGTGATTGGTTCCCAAACCATTATGAGCCGCAATTGATAAAGCAATAGATGGATCTATTTTTGCCAGTTCTTCAATTACAATTACAAATTCAATGTAACCTAAACCTGCACCGCCATATTCTTCGGGTACAAGAATTCCAAGAAAACCAAGTTCGCCAAGCTGTTGTATAATTTCCATCGGGAATTCCTGTGATTCATCATAATGCATTACAACAGGTTTAATTATCTTTTCAGCAAAATCCCTAATCGTATTTTTTATGATCAGTTGGTTTTCCGTCAGATCAATGTTGAATGGTTTCTCCATTACATCCATAATATTCCTTTCGGCAGTTTAAGTTTTTGACTTCGGAAATTTATATCTAAAGATTTTTTTTGAAATCTTCGATTATTTTTTCAGCAATATGATAGGGGGATAAATTTCCAAGGACCACTTTTTCCAAAGATAAATTTAATGATTTTTCACTTCTTTCACCCCATAGTTCTGAACTAATTTTTTCTTCAACTATATCTTTGATTCTTTCTTTAGCCTGGCTTTCACGTCTTTTAATAAAATTGCCGGAACTTTTTAAATATTGGTGATGACGATTAATCTCTTCAGCAATTTCAGTTATTCCTTTATTCTCAAGTGCAATTGATTTAATAATATTCGGCATCCAGGAATTTTCATCATGTTCTCGTAACATTAAAGTAGTTTTAAGAGCAGTTACAGCTTGTTCGGAAGCCGGGCGATCACTTTTATTTAAAACAAAGAAATCGGCTATTTCCATTAAGCCCGCTTTCATTGCCTGAACTGTATCGCCTGACTCCGGAACTAAGACTACAATTGTTGTATCAGTGGCTTGTGCAATATCCAATTCCGATTGACCAACTCCAACAGTTTCCAAAATAATATAATCATATCCCGCAGCATCAAGAACATCAGCAGCATCAATAGCTTTTTTACTTAAACCACCAAGGCTTCCGCGTGTTGCCATGCTTCTTATAAAAACACCTTTATCATTAACTAACTCGGACATTCTGATTCTATCACCAAGCAGAGCTCCGCCTGTAAAAGGGCTTGTCGGATCAACTGCAATTATTCCGACTTTTTTATTCTGAGTTCTGAATAGCTTTGTAAGGAAATTTGTAATTGTACTTTTTCCAGCACCGGGAGGTCCGGTAATTCCAATCCTGTATGCTTTCCCAACAGATGAGTAAATATTTTTCAGAAGTTCGGATGAAATTGAGTTGTTCGATTCGACAATTGATATTGACCTGGCAACAGCTCTTTTTTCACTATTAAGGAGATTTTTAATTAGGTCATTATCAATCATAAAATATAAGTTTAATCAACTCATATTATTTGTTATTCTTGAAAAATTCTACAGTTGTTTTTAATCCTTCATCAAGAGTCGTAGAAGGTTTCCAGTTAAATCTCTTAAAAAGCTTTTCTGAGGTTATAACACTTCTCATTTGCTCGCCAGGGGCAGGAGGACCATGTTTTTCTTCTTTATTGCTTTCTGTAATTTTATTCAATTTATTGAAGAGTTCATTAACATCAGTTTCTTTTTCTGTACCAACATTATAAATATCACAGATATCATCTTTTAATGCTAAGAGATTTGCTTTAACAACATCACCTACATAAACATAATCTCTTGTTTGTTTGCCTGAGCCATTAATTACTGGCTGCTCACCTGCAAGAAGTTTTGTTGTAAAGATTGCAACAACTCCGGCTTCACCTTTTGAGTTTTGCCTCGGTCCATAAATGTTTGCATATCTTAAAATAGTATAATTAAAATTATACTGGAATTTATAAAAGAAAAGATATTTCTCAACTGAAAGTTTTGAAATACCATAAGGAGAGCAGGGGGAAGTAGAATGATTTTCATCTGCAGGGAAATAACTTTGCTCGCCATAAACTGCACCACCTGTTGATGCAAACATAAATTTCTTCACACCGGTCTTAATACTATGCTGAAGAAGATTTATAGTGCCGATTATGTTTGTATTTGCATCATAAGTCGGGTCCGCAACAGATTTTCTCACATCCATCTGAGCTGCATGATGATTAACAACATCAAATTTTTCTTTTTCAAAAAGTTCAAAAAGACTTGTATCGCAAATATCCGCTTTAACAAATTTTGCTTTCGGATTTAAGTTCTTTTCAAATCCCTGGGAAAGATTATCAACAATTGTAACAGAATGTCCTTCATTAATAAAGGCATCGGCAATATGTGAAGCTATAAATCCAGCTCCACCAGTAACGAGTATTTTCATTAATTATCCTTTGTATAGTCTTTGTTTAATTATATATTCTTGTACTTTTTCGGGTACCAGGAAATTGATTGGCAGACTCTCCTGTGCTCTTTTTCTAATAATCGAGCCGCTTATCTGGATGAAAGGGCTTTTTACAAAAATAGCTGCACGGTAAAATTTGTTCTGTTGACCCCGTGGTATATTCAACTTTCTCCTAAGCACTACAAGCTTGGCAAGCCTCAACACTTCATCCGGCTGTCTCCATGTATGGAATTTAAAGATGTTATCATAACCGATTATTAATTCCATATGTTGGTATCTTTCACTGAGTTCCTTCAAGGTATCAGCTGTGTAAGAAACATTTTGCCTTTTAATTTCTACATCAGAATATTCAAAATAAGGTATCCTGCTTATAGCAAGCTGCAACATACTTACTCTGTGTTCCGGCGAAGATGTATCAACATCTTTTTTGTGCGGAGAAATAAAGCTTGGAACAAAAATTATTTTATCAAGCTCCCGGACTTCTTTAACATATTGTGCAGTGATTAGGTGCCCGTTGTGTATAGGATCGAATGAACCGCCGTAAATTCCTACTTTTAGCATTTTAGTAATTCCTTATATTCTATAAAAAGATGAGTAAACTTTTCATGAATGTAATGACTGCAATAACTAAGACTTTCTTTTTTTGATAATTCCCTGTACAAGATTTTAAAGTCGTCTATGTTCTCGATGAACAACGAACCATTTAATATGTTTATAAAATAGTCAAACCTGCAAGCGACATGAAGCAGATTATCGAATTTTAAATCTGTTGCTTCAATCTGGTGAAATAAATCCGAATTAAAAATATTAAAACCAATTAAAGATACTTTATTGTTATGAGATTTCCCTATAATAAATGATTCATCTTCCCTGTTAAGCAAATCGAGATATTTAAGAATATCTTTATGTGAAATACTAATTGACCCGACAAATATAATGAGATTATTATTATAATTATTAAAGAATTTTTCCGAAAGAATTTTCATTGAAGAAGATATGTCATTCAGATTTAAAAATACACTCTTTAAGCCGGAAAATTCGGGGAGGGTAAATCCTTTGTCTTTTTCATCAAAACAAAAAATTGTAGTTGCATAAGATGAAATATTGTCTGTCAGTTCTTTAAGATTTAAATATAGAGCAGAATATAAATTTATCGAATCAGTTTTTGTAAATGTATCAAACTGTTTTGTTTCCTCTTTATTAAAGAAAGGGGAAAGTGGTATTAAATAAATGCACGAGTTGTGTTTTATCATTTATTACTGTCCGAATCTGATAGCAGATTTTGAATAAAATTTCTGTAATAGCTCACATCTTGTTCATAATATACTTTGCTAAATCCAGCTGCATTTTTAAGCTGCATTTTCCTGAATGCCAGGGTAGTTGCAGCGTTAATATATAATTTACGGATGCTTTCATCAACCCAGCCAAACCTGTTCCTTTTAGCTGAATTTAATATATGAAGATGTTCCAAAGGGATTAAACCTGTTTCAACTTCACCAAGCAATTCTATGTATATAATTTTTCTTTCACTTAAAATTGAAACTGCAAATACGGAAATAAAAATTATAATAGTAAAAAGCATAAATAAAAAACCGATTAATGTAGTTTGTTCAAAACTTACACTAAAGTTCCATGCAAGATGAATAAACATAGCAATGAATAAACCACTTAAAGTAAAAAATATTTTTAATGAAGGTTTTTTAAATTTTCCATAAGCAAGAAAAGCTCCGAAAGTAGCAGTTGCAACACAATGCATTACTGCTGAAAATAAAGTTCTGATTATTACTATTGTAATCCAGTTTACTAAAGTATCCCCGTAAGTAATAAAATATAGAAAATTTTCTGTCATCCCGAAGCCAAGACCAATAGCTCCTCCATAAACAAAGCCATCGGTTATATTATCAAATTTTTTATTTCTTATTGTAAAGAAAAGAAAAGCACCTTTGGTAATCTCTTCTACAAACGGAGCTACAAAAATTGTCTCTATTTTTCCAAGATAAACTTCATCATTAACAAAAACTGAAACAAAGGCCGAAATTATACTGCTCCAGACAATTGCAAAAATTATTGCACCCAAAGCACCCCATAAATAATTTTTTAAAACATGCCTGAAAGGTTCCCTGTCATATCTATCCACCCACCAAATTATAAAGAGGTAAGACATCATAGGAATTATTGCTGCAAATGCAGAAGCTGCTAAAAACACAACTTAAGCTCCTATTTTTCTTTTAACCAATTAATTAATTCTCTAAGGGATGGCCTCTTGCCATAAGATAGAATTCCAACTTTAAAAATCTTTGCAGAAAATCCAATCATAAGATAAATAGAAATTATCATAATCATTATTGTGCTTAATATTTCCCATAAAGGTACCGGGCTGATGTTTAATCTAAGCATCATAAAAGATGGAAGAGTAAAAGGGATATAAGACAATATCCTGATGTATAAAGCATTTGGGTTTTCAAGAGCAGGCAATACAAAAATGATTGGAAGAATTAAAAGGAAACTTAAGTAAGTTGTTATTTGCTGAGCTTCCTGTTCACTTGTTACAATTGAACCGATTCCGACAAAGAGGCTTGTATAAAAAATAAAACCAAGTAAAAAATAAACAAGAATAGGAAGGATATTGTTGAAAGCTTCCATTGGCACTAATGCAGATCCTGCCAGAGTAATACCGATAAGAGACCAAATTAAAACCTGCACTAAACCGAGTGTACTTAAACCAAGTATTTTCCCGGTTAAAAGCTCGTTGGGTGTACAGCTTGAAATAATAATTTCTATTATTCTATTTGATTTTTCTTCTACTAAGCTTCTTATAAGCATACCGCCTGAATAAAGAATCATCATCATAAGAAGCATTATAAAAACAAACGATGAAAAGAATGTCAGAAGAAAATCATTTTCGGTTTCTTTACCACCTGCTTCAATTTTTATCTGATCTAATTCAACTGATTTTGAGATAAAATCCAGGACGTAAGGTTTAACATTTTCTTTATCGAGCTTTAGCTTAATTCTGATATTATTAAAAGCTGTTTCAAATCTTTTTATATCCTTAAGATTGCCAAGCCTTTTGCTTCTGTAAGCTACTGAAACGTTGTCAATTCCTGTATATTCAATAAGAAGATATCCTTCAATCTTTTCATTGATTACATCTTTATCGGCGGATTTTTTTAATTTTTCAAAAGAAAGACTTTGTTTAGTAAGATTTATTAATAAATAATTCGGTTGTCCTTCATTCAATTGGTATTTGCTTAACTCATATTTAATCCCTTTAATATAAAAGCCGGATGTATCAACAATCCCTATAGTTTTTGTATTTGCATCTTCCTGTTTTGTAAGTAAAGCAGGAGCAATAGAAAATAATATCAGTATTGCAGGAGTAAGGATTAATGAAATTATAAAAGTTTTCGTTTTAACCTTTTCAATAAATTCCCATCTGGCAATCTCCAAAATCTTTTTCATTTATTAATAGAACCTTGATTAATCACATCTATAAAAATTTTATTTAACGTTGGTTCGAGAACAGAGAAATGTTTTATTTTTATTTTTTCAACAAGAAGTTTTAAAAATTCGGATGGGTCGATATTATCTTTCAACTGTACTTCGGCAAAATTACTGTAGCGGTCTATATGTTTTACCTGCGGAAGTGAACCGATGAATTCGCCATCACCGTCAAA
>CAZECH010000136.1:0-7770 GCA_964510675.1 uncultured Ignavibacteriaceae bacterium | reverse complement strand
TTATTATAGAATATTATTTTAAAAAATGATATCAGTTAGAAGATAATATTACTGGTGGGGAAATGTTTTATTATATAGATGGAATAGATCTTTTCACAAAACCCGTAGAACCCTGGCTTCCAACCTTCAATCTCAATGTGGGAATCCCGTATAATTCTATTCCTGCAATAAAAATTTTATCTGTTTCACAAGAAGTAATAAAAAATATTTTTATTCAACCAACTCCTGATTCACTCAATCAACCCTTCAACCAATTGCCTTATGATAAAAAAATATATAGTACAAACGAATTTTTTCCCCATTCGTCGGTAAGTATTGATGATTTTATAGTTAGATATGCACGAGTTGCAAGCGTAAATATATCTCCTTATCAGTTCAATCCTATATCTCGTGAGGTAATATTTAATAAAAAAATAATTGTTCGGATTGATTTTAATATTAATCCAAATGACTACTCAGTTATTAATAAAGTGAACGACTTAATGACAGATAACATAATTAAGACTTCTGTAATTAATTATAGTATAGCTAAAGAATTTGTCGGTAAAATAATTTCAAGTACTAATGCTGTGGTAGTCGCAGATACATATTGGTACAACCCGTCAAAGGATTATTATAAAATTTATCTGGATAAAGAAGGTGTTTACAGAATAACTTATGATATGCTGATTAATGAGGGCGTACCAGCTAATGGCCTCGAGAATAACCAGCTTGAATTATTCAATAATGGTATTTCTATACCAATTGATGTTGTTGATGTAAATAGTGATAATCTATTTAACTCCGGAGATTATTTCCAATTTGTGGGTGTACCGGCAACGCCGCAGGATCAGTTTACAAGAATGAATATTTATAATTTGAGTAATGTTTATTGGTTTTCGTACCAGGCAGATTCATTAAATTACTATAAATCCAGGAATGGAAGCCCAACTAATACTACACCATTCATTACAAATTCGATTAAAACATTAAGGTGGGAAGAAGACCTGAGTTTTCAACGTTTTGGACATGCAAATAATAGCCAAAGAGATTATTGGTATTGGGGTTCTGCGGAAGCACGCAACAGGTTGCCTGCCTATAATTTTACTTATTTGATTCGAGATAGCATATCAACAAATTTTGTAGAAGAAAAACCTCAAGTACAGATGAGAATTGGGTTGCATGGTTTGACGGAAAATTTTTGCGACCCTGATCATAACGCTTCTATTTTATTTAATACTAAAACTATTGGGTCTATAATCTGGGATGGAACAGAGTCTGCTGAATTTACAAAAAATTTCTATCTTGCTTATTCCACCCTGGGAGGTGGAGATACCGCACAAATTTATTTTACAGTACCTCAACAGGTTATTGTTCAACTGAATGGTGATATTTGTAGTCCGGCTCAAAGTGATATTGTTTTAATAAATTATATCGAATTTGATTACTGGCGCTGGCACAAGACATATCCTAATTATTTTTTCTTTAAAAGTCCTCCAAATAACTATGATGAAAATATATATTATCTCTATCGCTGGATGAGAGATAATATGAAAGTATATATTCCAAGTCGCGTAGAATTAATTTCAAATCCCTTTATTTCTAATGATGCAGATTTCAGTGTTCGGTTCCAGGATACAATTACAGTACAAACTGATTATTACTGTGTTGCTGATGATTACTATCAACTTCCCGATTCAATTACTAAGGACTTTTCTTCTGATTTAAGAAACCTGGCAAATGGAGCTGATTATATTATTGTTACACATCCGGAATTTATGAATGCTGCAGAAAGATTAGCAGAATTCAGAAGTAATAATCTTTCAGGATACTCAGTGCCAAGAATAAAACTTGTAGATATTTTTGATATATACGATGAATTTTCTTATGGTTTATTAACTCCGTATGCTCTTAAAGATTTTGCACAATATGTTTTTGAAAATTGGGAGGAACCTGCGCCAGCATTCATAACATTATTAGGTGATGCAAGTTATGATTATCGGTCTGTTTATTTATCAAGCAGAAAGAATTTTATACCCTCAATTCCGTTTCATGGATTTGAATTCGGACAGCTTCCAAGCGACAATTCAATCGTTGCGGTTTCGGGTGGTGATATAAAACCTGATATAGCAATAGGAAGACTTTCCTGCGAAACAATTGAAGAAGCAAATAATCTTGTTGATAAAGTAGTTAATTACCCGGCTGATAATTCTAAATTGTGGAAAGAGAATGTCATTCTATTAGCATCTGGTTTATCTTATCAAGACCAAATTCAAAGGCAATTTAATAGTTATAGTGATACACTTGAAAATAATTATATAATACCGAATGGAATAAGCACCACTAAAGTTTTTAATTTTCCGGAGCCTCATCAAATCGCTTTTCAGGGTGATGGTCCTAGAATGAGGGAGGAAATTAATAAAGGTGCTGTGTTAGTTAATTATTATGGACATGGAGGAGGTGGCCAATGGGATCTTATTTTTAGATCAGATGATATTCCTGAACTAACTAATAGTAGCCGACTTCCTTTTATATCGAGCATAACTTGTTACACTGCCCATTTTGATAATGCAGAATCTTTTGGCGAAGTCTTTACAAAGATCCCAAATAAGGGTGCTATTGGATTTTGGGGAAGTACCAGTTTAACATGGTGGCCTACTGGTCACTTCATGAATGCTTCTCTATTCAACCATATATTCAGTAACCGGAATTATGTTGTTGGGAGCGCAATACTGGCAGCATTAACATCAAGTGGAAGTAGTTTCAATTCAATGATCCCTCAAATTTCTTATTTGGGTGATCCTGCAATAGAACTTGCAATACCAAAAAATCCAGATTTTGAAATTAAATCTTCCGACATAACAATTTTTCCTCAAAATCCTTTAAAGGATGATACTGTATTAGTTTCTATAAACATCAGAAATTTGGGAATTACTTTTCCAGATGATTCTGTTATTGTTGAGCTATATAAAAATATTCCAGATACACCGAACCTTATAGGTGAAAAAAAAATATCCAGCTTTGGTCAAAATGCAAATATAAATTTTCAATGGATACCGCTTGAAGCCGGTTTGTTTGATTTAATAGTCAGGGTAAATGAGAAGGACATTATTGAGGAGGTGGATCATTCGGATAATATTGCTTCAAGAAGTTTTTCAGTTTATGATTTTGGTGAACCAAATATTATTAAACCAGTAAATGGCTTTTTTAATCAAAATAGTAGGTTAGATTTTTTATTCTCCGATATAGGTTTTTATTTTGATCGGAATTTTAATTACGTAATTCAGATTAATAATTCTCCTGATTTTAATAATGTGACCGATTTAATTCAGTCCCCAATATTAAGTCCAGTTGATGGTTTGGTTAAATGGCAAACTCAATCTTTAGCGCAGGGAGAATATTTTTGGCGAGCTGTTATTTATGACGCTGTTGATACAAATTACAGTCCGATAAAAATATTTTCTATAGCTAATGAAAATGGGTTTGGTTATTTATCAAAGAATAAACAACTGCAAATGTTTGATATCAATAATATGCAGTATTCAGAACAATTAAATAGCCTGGTATTAAATACTGAAGTAAAACCTCCTCATCCAGATTCTAGATTCTTTCTTGATTCAATTATGTATTCACTTCCTGCAGATTCTACGCAACCAGTAACATTCACAACAGATGGGACATATTTCTATTTTGTCGAACTTCCATTTTGGAAGAACACTTCAAAAATTTACAAAATCGGAACCGGTCTTAATGGTACCATTGCAGGTCAAAATTATGGAGCAATTCCAAATCTGTTTATACATGTTTATAGCCAACTTTTTTGTATGAATGGGTACTTATATACAAGCACAGGTCCTTTAGATAATTTATTACAAATTAATCCTGATAATGGAGATACAACCAGAATTTCTGTACCTGATAGTTTACTACTGACTTTATCATCACCAACTCAGTGGGGAGGATGTTATTTTTATTTTGATGGTCAATATCTTTATAATTTAGCGATGGGAACTTCTCTTTATCCAAATAAGTTTGTACTTCGGAAATTTAATCCTTCCCAGAACTGGAATAAGATGGAAGAAGATATAATACTGAATGGAAACATAATTCCAATGGTTATGAGCTTTATTGTTGTAAACGGTTATTTAGTTGTTTATGAAAATTATAATTCTTTGTATTTAAGGCGATATAAATTGTCTGATGGAACATTTGAAGAAGAATGGGCTTACGCAATACCGGCAAGAGATTATTATACAATGACGTATGATTATCAGAATAATTTTTTATACTTCGCTCTGTTCTCACCTGTTGCGGGAGCTTATGAACCAGGATTTACAAAATATCAAGGAACATTTATTGAAGCTAAAGGCAATATAACTTCACAGGAAATCGGGCCAGCTTCACTATGGTACGATCTTCAATTTGATATTGATCAAACAAATTCTAATGGAACTTACAAAGCTTTTTTAGAGAGCAAAAACAGAAATTCCGGTAATTGGGAAATTTTAGACACTTTATTACAACCCGGTTATTCTCTTTCTGATTTAAACGCCAATGAATTTGATTACATAAAACTGAATCTTGAATTTGTTGATTCATCCTTTGGAAGTGGAGAACCAATTAAGTTCAATTCATTAAAAGTTAATTATGAATATCTTCCTGAAATATCAATGATCCCAAAAGACTTAACCTTTTCAACCGATTCAATGTTACAGGGTATAGATGTAAATATGAATTTGAAAGTTAATAACTTTGGATATGTTCCGGTTGATAGCTTGAGGTTGGATTTTTATATGAATGATGGTGATTCAAGTTTCTTCACAAAATATATTTCTGTTGTCCCGGATTCATTTGAAGTAATCAATCAAACTTTAAAAACAGATACAATTATTTTTAATACTAAAATAAAAACTATTGCAACGACTCCAATACAGGAATTTTATTATTACAATAATCAAATAGAAAATGGTTTTTATGTTGCACGAGATTCTGTTAAACCTGCTTTTAAAATAACTTTTGATGGAAAGGAGATTCTGGATGGTGATATTGTATCAGCACAACCTGAAGTTTTAATTTCTATTAAAGATAACAGCCCCTTACCATTGGATGAATCACTTTTTACAATTGTTTATGATAATGATCCTATCGCCTTTATACCCGATACACTGGAATTTGATTATATTCCCTATCCAAACTCTGAAGCAATTGTCACATGGACTCCGACTATAACTGAAGATGGAGGACATACTTTAGAAGTTCTCGCTAAAGATGCATCGGGAAATTTCTTTGATACAACTTCATATAGAATTTCTTTCAATGTATTTAATGAATCTGATTTAAAAGATGTGTATAATTTTCCAAATCCATTTAAAAGCGATACTTATTTTACGTTCGAATTAAGAGGTATTAATGTTCCTGATGAACTTAAAATAAAAATTTTTACTATTGCAGGAAGACTAATAATGGATATTTCACTTCCTCAATCTGCATTACAGATAGGTTTTAACAGAATATTATGGGATGGAAGAGATCAGGATGGTGATGAAATTGCAAACGGATTATATTTTTATAAAATGATCTATAAAAATAATGAGGTTGTTAAAACCGTAACTAACAAATTGGCTAAAGTTAAATAACTTTTTCTCATTATGGTAAAGTTTTCATAATTTAAATCTATATATCGAGCTTATTCATTACTTTTCAAGAGGCATTATTTTTGTTTTATTTTAAGAATTCAATTTATAACATAGGTGTAAAATGTGTGGAATAGTAGGTTATATTGGTGAAAAGAATTGCATACCCATTCTTATAAACGGACTTAAGAGACTCGAATACCGTGGTTATGATTCGGCAGGAATAGGAATTCTTTCAAACAGCCACTCGATGGTTATAAAAAATAAAGGGAAAGTATCTCTTTTAGAGGAGAAAATTGGAAAAGAAAATTTATCTGCTAAGATAGGTATTGGGCATACAAGATGGGCTACACATGGTATCCCAAATGAAATAAATGCGCATCCTCATTACAATGCTGCCAAAAATCTTTATGTAATTCATAATGGCATTATTGAAAACTTCAGAACATTAAAAAAAGGACTTGAAAAACTCGGCTATGAATTTAAAACAGAAACCGACTCTGAAGTTCTTCCACATCTTATCGATAGCTTCTTAAAAAAAGGGAATCCATTATTTAAGGCAGTAAGACTTGCTTTAACTGAAGTTGAAGGTACTTATGGTATAGCTGTTATTTATGAAGGAGAGCCGGATAAAATAATTGCAGCAAGAAAAGGTTCTCCATTGGTAATAGGACTTGGTGAAAATGAAAACTTTATAGCCTCTGATGTTTCTGCAATACTATCTCATACTAAGCAGGTAATATATCTTGAAGATGGTGAACTTGTTGAGGTATATAAAGACAGGTTTATTGCAAAAACAATTTCAGATGATGAGATTCAAAAAGAAGTTCATGAAATAAGTATGACTCTCGAAGAAATTGACAAAGGTGGTTATCAACACTTTATGCTTAAAGAGATTATGGAACAGGCAGAAACTATAAGCAATTCAATGCGGGGAAGAATTTTATATGAAAAAGGGACTTCAATTTTAGGTGGACTGACTGAAGTTGTCGAAAGATTAGTCAATTCAAAAAGAATAATAATAACAGCCTGTGGAACTTCGTGGCATGCCAGTTTGGTTGGAGAATATATGTTTGAACAATTTTGCAGAATTCCAACTGAGGTTGAATATGCATCTGAGTTTCGTTACCGTAATCCTATTATCAATAAGGATGATGCGATCTTATTTATTTCACAAAGTGGTGAAACTGCAGATACATTAGCAGCTTTACGTGAAGCTAAATTGAAAGGTGCCCTGGTTCTTGGAATCTGCAATGTTGTTGGAGGTTCAATTCCAAGGGAAACAATCGCAGGGGTTTATACTCATGCCGGTCCTGAAATAGGTGTAGCATCTACCAAAGCTTTTACATCTCAGCTCGTTGTTCTTGCATTGATAACTTTACTTATTGCCAGAAGAAAAAATATGAGCCAGATTGATGGAAGAGCAATTGCTGAAGAGTTAATGATTCTACCTGAAAAAATAAATGCAATTTTAAAACTAAATGATCAGATTGAAGAAATAGCATCGGAATTTAAAGATGCAAATAATTTCTTATATCTTGGCAGAGGTTATAATTTCCCTGTTGCTTTGGAAGGTGCTCTTAAACTTAAGGAAATCTCATACATTCATGCTGAAGGTTATCCTGCAGCAGAAATGAAACACGGACCAATTGCACTTATAGATGAAAATATGCCGGTTGTGTTTATTGCACCGAAAGATTCCACTTATGATAAAATTATCAGCAACATTGAGGAAGTTAAAGCACGTGGTGGAAGGATAATTGCAATTGCAACCGATAACGATAATACTATTGATAACCTTGTTGATTATACAATTAAAATCCCTTCAACAATTAGGATGCTTATGCCAATATTAACAGTTATTCCTTTACAGCTTCTTGCATATCATATTGCTGTTAAGAAAGGATTAAATGTTGATATGCCTCGTAACCTGGCCAAAAGTGTTACCGTAGAATAAAAATATTAACTATATAAATTATTCAGTAATAACCCTGCTATAAAAAAGCAGGGTTATTTTTTTTATGAAGTGATTTTCAGTCAGATTTTCTTTTGAGTTGTTTTTGAGATTACGGGGAAAATTTATATTTTTCTGCTCACAAAAACGGGCAGATAGCTCAGTCGGTAGAGCAAAGGACTGAAAATCCTTGTGTCGGCGGTT
>CAZECH010000135.1:0-7812 GCA_964510675.1 uncultured Ignavibacteriaceae bacterium | reverse complement strand
TTACCAGAAGAAAAAGTTATACTTTATGATAAGAGAAATCTTGATGAGAAAGAAGGTATTGCGTTAACTAATTCTAATATAAGGCAGCCTGAAAACCTAAAGGAACTTTTTGCTGAGTGCGAAAAAGAAAAAGAAATTTATCTTCATCTTGATGCCGATATAATTAACCCACTCGATGCACCGGCAATGCTTTATGCATCATCCGGAGGACCAAGTTTATCAGAACTAAAAGGATTCTTAAAATCAATTAAAGAAAAAATTGTTGCAGTATCTGTAACTATGTGGGAACCATCTTTAGATAAAGATAAGCAAACAGAAAAGGCTGTGTTTGAATTGCTGAGTATTTTTGATTAGAAAAACTTTTAATAGTTTTTAATCATTAGCTGTTTCAGATTTTTGAAACCTGTGTTATTTGTGAAAGTAATAATTCCTCACCGGCAAAACCATTATTTATAAATCTTATTTCATTCTCCTTTGAAAGAACTGCAGTTGCAGGAACTGTTCTTATATTTAGCTTCCTTACAATTTCTTCTTCATTATAGGCATTATAAGAAATTAAATTGAAGTTGTTATAATTATGTTTAAGATTTGATAATGCAGGATTCTGCAAACTTACACACTGAGAACATTGCTCTGTCCAGAAATAAATGATTGTCGGCAATTCAGATTTAATCCCCGTTACATTGTGAAGAATGTTTTTCATTATAGTTGGTTTACTAATAAATAATCTCTTATAAAGAAAAAATATTCCTGATAACACTGCAATCAAAATTAAAACTCTTTCAGGCATGTTGCTTTCTTGTTTGTTTATTTGAAAAGATACCAAGCTTATTTAGTTGGAAATAAATAAAACACCCGGCACAGAAATTTGTTGTCAGATTAATGAAAGCCAGTGCAACAACTATAATGGATAAAAGCCATCCGGTAAATTGCTGATTTGTAAAATTTAAAAACAAGAAAGATGCTGCAAGTAATACTCCTCCTATACTCTGAGCAAAAAGATGTGGAGTATTATCTTCTTCTACAATCTTTGGTTTAATAATTCCCAAAGGTTTTAAGATAGAAAAATAAATCAATTTGAAAAGACCAGCTTTTGGTAAGACTGTACCGGCTAACATAACAAGCGAAACAAATGCAACAAGCCAGTTAATATTGAAAACAAAAGCCATCGAGACTAAAAATACAATCGCTCCCTGGTTAAATTTTAGTGATGACCTGTCAAGCCTGTTTATTTTTTCATGCATTTTAATACTCTCCAAAGTTTCTATTTTTACTTTTTCATTCTGAATTTTTTAATTGTTTCTTCAATACTTCGGTAAACTTCTGTCAATTTTTGTTGCCCAGGCATCAATTCCACCAATGAGATTTTTAACTTTCTTAAAGCCTGTTTTCCTGAGGAAATCAACAGCTCTTGCACTCCTTCCTCCAACTTTGCAATAAGCTACAATCTCTCTTGACGAATCCAGTTCACTTATCCTGTCTGGAAGATCATTCAGGGGTATTAAATATCCATCATTTATTTTATTAATCCCATATTCATTAGGTTCTCTTACATCGAGTAAAAAGATATCTTCATTATTATCCAACTTCTGCTTTAATTCATCGGCAGATATTCTATCAACAATAATATCTCTCCCATCCTCGTATGAGATTCCGCAGAATTGTTCATAATCAATTAACTCATGGATAGATGGATTATCACCACAAATAGGGCAATCAGGATTTTTATGAAGTTTTAGTTCCCTGGTCTTGAACTTCAATGCATCAAAAAGAATTAAGCGTCCAATCAATGGTTCGCCATTCCCGATAATTAATTTGATTGCTTCAAGAGCTTGCAGAGATCCAATTATTCCCGGAAGAACTCCCAGAACTCCCCCCTCAGCACAACTTGGAACTAAACCAGGAGGCGGAGGTGTTGGATACAAACAGCGATAACAAGGGCCATTTTTTGCATCAAACACAGTTACCTGTCCTTCAAAACGAAAGATACTGCCGTATACATAAGGCTTACCAAGAAGCACACATGCATCATTTACTAAATATCTTGTCGGAAAATTATCTGTTCCATCAACTATCAGATCATAATCTTTTAGAATCTCAAAAGCATTTTCAGAAGTTAATCTTGTTTCATAAGTCTCAACAAGCACGTTGGGATTTATATTTCTGATTGTTTCTTTTGCAGATTCAAGCTTGGATCTTCCAACATCGTTCGACCCATGTAAAAGCTGTCTATGCAGATTTGTTTCATCAACAATATCAAAATCAACAATGCCAAGTCTTCCAACACCGGCAGCAGATAGGTACATTCCTAAAGGAGAACCTAATCCACCGGCACCAATCATAAGTACACTTGCAGCTTTAAGTTTTTTCTGTCCTTCCATTCCAACTTCAGGCATAATCAAATGCCTGCTGTATCTTAATATCTCTTCGTTTGAAAGACGAATGTTCCTGGATTTAACTTTTTCTTCAATTTCTTCAACCACTACATCTGTTCCTCCTGCAATTGAAGGAACTATGCTTACTACATCCGTTTCCTTTAACCCTGTTTCTTCATTTTGCAGATACCGGATATCCTCATCATTAATGTAGATGTTTACATAGCTTCTAAGATTTCCTCTATCATCAAAAAGATGCTTTTGCAGTTGAGAATATTTACCTGTAAGATTTTTTAATACCTCCCCTGCCGTATTTCCATCAACTTCAATTGTATCTCTCTTTTCGGTATATGCTCTGAGTGGAGTTGGAATTAAAACTCGGACTGACATTTGTTTACCTCTGTTTAATAAATTATTAATTTACTTTTGAACCTGCTTTTATTCTTGTTCTTGCACCTGCTCTTACTTTTATTGCCTGTTGTGTGAACCCAGATCTTTCTTCTTTTAAAATCCAGGCATTTACATTTTCTGCTTTTCCATTGTTGACTGAAACAATAATATAAAGGAACCATGGTAAAGCATGGTCAAGATCAAATTGCGATGGGACTGCAAGATGATTGGGATGGGAATGATAAAAACCAAGAAGCTCAAGATTTTTTTCTTTAGCTAATTTCTCTGCAAAATTGTATTGCGCAGGAGAAATTAAAAACCTGTTCTGACGGCTATCTTCCTTTTCATTTTCAAATTCAAGAATGTCATTGATTTTTCTATCATTATTATAGCTTGTTCCAAAGATTGCCCCGCAGCATTCTTCATTATAGGTTTATTCACTATGAATTTTTATCCGTTCGAGAATTTCGCCGGTTATTAAAATCATATTTCCTTCCAGAATTTTTCATTTAAATATTTTTGTCCATCATCCGGAAAAACAGTAACAATTACTCCTTGTTCAAGTTGCTTTGCAACTTTTAAAGATGCTTCCAATGCAGCCCCGCTCGAAAGACCGACAAATAATCCTTCATCCTTAAGAAGTCTTTTCACCATTTCATAAGATTCTTCTGTAGCAACTTCAATCATTACATCTGCTAAACTGCTGTCATAAATCCCGGGAACAATTGCTGTGGGTAAATGATTTAATCCTTCCAATCCATGAAGTGGATTATCAGGTTGAAAAGAAATTGTTTTGATTTGCGGATTGAGTTCTTTTAATCTTCTTGAAGTTCCAACAAAAGTTCCGGTTGTTCCGAGTCCGGAAACAAAATGCGTAACCCTCTCCTTCGTTTGCTTAAATATTTCATTTGCCGTTTTATAATGTGCCTGCCAGTTTGCAGGATTATTATATTGATCAGGATAGAAATATAAATCCTTATTCCGCTCATAAATTTCTTTTACCATTTTCTGAGCACCATCAGTTCCTTCAAGAGGACTTGTGAGAATAAGTTCAACTCCATAATCATTTAATATTTTTTTCCTTTCTTCACTTGCATTGGAAGGAAGAGCCAGTTTAACCTTATAACCTTTCACGGCTGCGATAAAAGCATAAGCAATTCCGGTGTTACCGCTTGTTGCATCAAGAATAATTTTTCCTGGTTTTAAATCACCGGTTCTTTCACCATCAAGGATCATATTCAAAGCAGCCCTGTCTTTCACCGAACCACCCGGATTAAACCATTCGGCTTTTGCATAAATTTCAACATCAGGAGTAATCATTTTCGGGATATTTTTTATCTTCAGAAGAGGTGTATTGCCAATCTTATTTAAGATTGTATAATTTGATCCCTCGTTATTATCCTGTAACTTCAGGTATTCCTGTCTGAAATGTTTTTCAAGATTTAATTTCTTTTTTGATATTGTACTAATCATTACTTTTCCTGAAAGTTTTAAAATAAAAAACCCGCTGTGTCAGGCAGCGGGTTCAGTTATTTTCTATTTAATTTTTACTTTTAGGTGTTTTCAAATTTTAAAAAATAATATACCGCTGCCTCGTAAGGACAGATACAACAACAAGTGCAACAACAATCTGCAACAGTATATTTTTTGTAATTAATCATTTATAAATATTAGTATTAAAATTTTCTAATCCCATATTATTGAATGTTGATAAAAAAGTCAAGATTCAAAATAAGTAATGTTACTATGGCGACAATCTCACAATTTCCCATTCTTTACTCTTTTTCAAGTAACAAATACGGTCGTGAAGCCGTTTTTCCCTTTCCTGCCAGAATTCAAATTTCTCCGGAATTAATCTGAACCCTCCCCAATTTGGAGGAAGAGGAATATCATCTTTAAACTTTTCTTCAAACTCAGCAAATCTTTTTTCTAAGTATTCCCTGTTGGGGATTTTCTCACTTTGTTTAGATGCCCAGGCACTTATTCTGCTTTGCAAAGATCTTGTAATAAAATACTTTTCCGATTCTTCTTTACTAGTCTTTTCTACTTTTCCATAAATTCTAACCTGTCTGTCTAAGTTCATCCAGTAAAATAATAATTCAGCAACAGGATTTTGAATTAACTCTCTGCCCTTTCTGCTTTCATAATTTGTAAAAAAAAGAAAACCGGCTTCGTCATAGCCTTTTAGTAAAACAGTTCTTACAGAAGGGATTCCGTCTTTATCTGCAGTCGAAAGTATCATAGCAGATGGTTCTTTTATACCGGAATTTAAAATCACATTATACCATTTGGTAAATTGATTAAACGGATTTTTATCAATCAAAGATTTTTTTAATGGTTCCAAATAATTCTTTCAGATTTATCAGAGAAATTAGTTGACTATGATTTATTTATTTTGTTTGATAAATTTACAATCATCACAGGTAATAATAACAAACTTTTAAAATGAAGACAAAAGATCTCACAGATCAGCAAAAAGAAGAACTTGAAAAATTTGGTGCTAACACCTGGTTTGTTGAATATCTTCACAAACAATATGAAGAAAACCCTTCCGAACTACCTGAACAATGGAAGAAATTTTTTGATAAAAGTTCAGGTAAAAAAAAAGATAATGGGAAAAATGAAAAAGCGACTAAGTCCCCTGCATTAGTTCCTCAGCAAAATCTGAAACAACCTGTTCCTAATTCTGAAGATGAAATAAAAGTAATTGCAGGAAGTGCCGCTAAGATTCTGGAAAATATGAATACCAGTCTTACAATTCCCGTTGCAACATCCCAAAGAACAATTCCCGTAAAACTTCTTGAAGAAAACAGAACTTTAATTAATAAATTCTTAAAGAAAAAAGATCTTGGTAAAGTTTCATTCACTCACCTGATCAGCTGGGCAATACTGAAAGCAATAAAAGGGGTTTCGGTAATGAACAATGCTTTTACTATAATTGACAGCAAACCACATGTTATAAACAGAAAAAATGTAAATCTCGGTTTGGCAATTGATATGGAACGGAAAGATGGAAGCAGATCTTTACTTGTGCCTAATATTAAAAATGCGGATAAAACTAACTTCAAAGAATTTTGGAATAAGTTTGATGATATTGTTGATAGGACAAGGAAAGGGACAATAGATCCTTCCGAGTTTATGGGAACCACAATCACTTTAACAAACCCGGGAACTTTGGGTACAGTCGGATCAGTACCAAGATTAATGGTTGGGCAAGGTGCTATAATTGCTGTTGGTGCAATTCAGTATTCTGCTGAGTACCAGGCAATGTCGCCTTCAACTATTTCTGCTCTTGGTGTAAGTAAAGTAATGACGATAACGAGCACTTATGATCACAGAATAATTCAGGGTGCTGAATCGGGAATTTTCCTTAAGGAGATACACGAGCTTCTACTTGGTAAAAATGATTTTTTTGAGGAGATTTTTGAAGCATTAAAAATCCCTATGAAACCTCTTTCCTGGAAAACTGATTATCAGCCTGGTATTTTTGAAGGAGGAGCAAATAAAGAAGAAATTGAAAAACAGGCACGGGTTCTTCAACTTATAAATTACTATAGAGTTCGCGGGCATCTCATAGCCAATCTTGATCCGTTAGGTTCAAAAATCCATTATCACGCTGAACTTGATCCGGCAACTTTTAATTTAACTATCTGGGATCTTGATCGAACTTTCATAACCGGAGGTTTCGGCGGTACACCAACGTCAACTTTAAGAGATATTCTTGATGTACTTCAGAAAACTTATTGTGAGAAGATTGGTGTTGAATACATGCACATCCAGAATCCTGCAGAAAAAATCTGGCTCCAGAATATGATGGAACCGGTTAAAAATACTCCCAATTTTGATATCGAGACAAAGAAAGTTATTCTGCAAAAACTGATAATGGCTGAAACTTTTGAGCATTTTATTCATAACAGATTTATCGGCCATAAAAGATTTTCACTTGAAGGCTCCGAAACATTGATCCCTGTTTTAGATTTAATTCTGAATGAAGCAAGTAAATACAATGTTGTAGAAGCTGTTCTCGGAATGGCTCACAGGGGAAGATTAAATGTTCTTTCAAACATTATTGGCAAATCGTATGATTCTATCTTCTCTGAGTTTGAAGATATTGCTGATCCAAATTCAATTGAAGGGTCAGGTGATGTTAAATATCATTTAGGGGCAACCGGAAAATATAAAACCAGGAATGGAAAAAGTATAATAGTTTCAGTTGCATCAAACCCAAGCCATCTTGAATGGGTAAATCCTGTAGTCGAAGGAATAGCAAGAGCAAAGCAAACAAGATTAGGAAAAGGACAAGGCAAGGTGATGCCTCTCCTGATTCATGGTGATGCTGCGTTTTCCGGGCAGGGTGTTGTTGCAGAAACTCTTAATCTATCACAGTTAAAAGGTTATAGAACGGGCGGAACAATTCATATAATTATTAATAACCAGATTGGCTTTACAACTACACCGGAAGATGCCCGTTCATCTGTATATGCAACTGATGTTGCAAAAATGATACAAGCTCCGATATTTCATGTTAATGGTGATGACCCTGAGGCTGCTCTTTGGGTTGCTAAACTTGCATTAGAATACAAGTACATGTTTAAAAAGGATGTTGTAATTGATCTTTTTGGTTACCGGAGGCATGGACACAATGAAGGTGATGAACCGGGATTTACTCAGCCGCTTCTTTATGAGCAAATAAAAACTCATCCTTCTGTTAGAAATATTTATTCTGAAGCACTTATTCAAAATAAAATCCTTGTTAAAGATGAAATTGATATTATGAATAAGGAAATTGAGGATAAGTTGAGTGAAGCATTTGATAAAATCAAAAAGAAAAGCCACACATTTAATGCTGACAATCCTCTTGCTGTAACTAAAGAAAAAGTTGATTCGGTAAAACCTGTAAAAGATACATTCATTTCTGAAGATTTACTGAGACAAGTTATAGAGGGAACAACAAGAATTCCTGAAGGATTTAATGTTCATCCGAAACTCAAAAAATTTCTTGATAAGAGAAGAGACTTATTAAGTGGTCCGGATGAAGTAGATTGGG
>CAZECH010000134.1:0-7864 GCA_964510675.1 uncultured Ignavibacteriaceae bacterium | reverse complement strand
CTGCAATCAAAATCAGGAAAGCGCATAAATATAAAATGTGTTTTATCTTTTTCATAATTATTAGAATTTTGCATTGATACTAAACATAAAATTCCGGGTTGTTGGTAATGATGCATTTTCATAACCAGCTCTCATATCTCCGGATGATTGAATGGCTTCAGGGTCCAGATTAATAAGATCCTTATAAAGAATAGCCACGTTTCTGCAAGAAGCGGTCAGTACTAATCCCTTAACAAAGCCGAGGAATTTCACTCTGTTCAATTCATTGGTGATATCATAGGATAATGAAATGTTTCTCAGCTTGACAAAATCTGACTTAAATGTAAAGGGATCCCCAATCTGAAGATTTCGGTAATCACCATAAAAAGTCTGCAAATCAGTAACCGCGGTGGTATTAGGCTGCCAATCAGTAATATCAGCATCCGGATTTGCATCGTAAACACCCGGGAATATGATACCGTTTTCACCTTCTCTACGACCTTCCAGCGAAAGATTGGTGAACCCTTGTCTGGTTAAATTTAAATGTGTAGATGACAGTACCGTACCTCCCAGTTTATAGTCGATGAATATACCGAGTGTCAGATTTTTATAGCGAAATGTGTTGTTCCAGCCCCCCGTAAATTTCGGGATCGAGCTTCCCACAGCTATATAATTAGGTGTCGCCGCCAACCTGCCGTTGTCTCTAACGACTATGTCACCATTTTCGTTTCTCAAATAAGTTCTGGTATACAACATGTTCATTGGCCTCCCTACAGTGTAGTGAAGTTCTCCAAGAAACTCGTTACCGGTACCATTAAAGTTAATAACCAGTAAATCCTCAATTTTTGAACCATCCGAGTTCTCGCCAACGGAGAGTACTTCTGTTTTCAAATAGGTATTGTTCCAGGAAGTTGTCCAACTGAAGTCGATTGTTTCTAAAGGCGTATACGCAATCATAGTTTCAATGCCCTGATTCTTTAATGAACCAAGATTCTTCTTGGAAGTAGCAAATCCGGACGCATTGGAAAGTTGAACACTTAATACCTGGTCTGTAGTCAACTTGTCAAAGGCTGCAATATCAATACGCAACTTGTTCCCAAACAACCTTACATCCAAACCTATTTCTTTTTCTGTTACAGTAAACGGTTGCAAGGCCGGATTTGGAGAAGCTGCGTTGGCAATTCTTGCTAAAGTTTGACCATTAAATGCATTATTATCAATACTATAGCTCAGGTTACCTTCATAGACGTTTACGCCATTTGCGCTACCAACCTGGGCCCAGGAACCTCTAAGTTTACCGAAAGTAAGCCACTCATAATTTTTCAAAAATTCTGAGAAAACAATACTTCCGGAAACAGATGAATAAAACTTAGAGTTATTATCTGGATTTAATACGGAGAACCAGTCTTGTCTACCCGTCAAATTGAGGTAAAACGTTGAGTTATATCCAAATTCTGCCAATCCATAAAGTGAATTAACCCGGCTTTCATCAAAATCATAAACCTGGGTTTGATTAGTACCGTTTGCAATGGAGAAAAAGTCCCTGACAATAAAATTGGTGACGGTTTGGTTAAAATTATGATTCACGACCCTAAACGTATTTCCCCCAAAACTTGCATCCACAGATAACTTATTAAAAGTTTTGGTTGCGCCTACGAGGAAATCAGCATTTATATCGGTTCCCCAGCCTTCACTTACATTGTAAGTGCCTTTATAAGTACCATCAGCAATATTTAGTGGCTGACTTGTTCCTATCCCTCCCGGAACTTTAGACTCAGTGTGAGTAAGGGCATAATCATAATTAAACCTGCCTTGAGCATACAACCAATCAGTGATTTCATATCGCAGTGTTGCTGTTCCAAGGAAGCGATCGTTTGTTCTTTCATAGCGTTGTCCTGCATCTCCATAAGCGTATATTGGGTTTAGAATTGTACCCTGGAAACCAGAGGTTTGTGCTTCAGTTCCTGTAGCCGGGTTGGTTGCGCTATTTTCAAGAGCGCTGTATGGAATTGAAGAAGACAAGCGGGTGAAGAAGTTTACAGCACCCGGACCCTGTGTACCAAGTTCAGGCGGGTTTATAAATTTTTCATTGGTGTAGTTAACATTTATTGAAAAGTTAAGTCTTTGAGTAATATTATAATTAACGCCTAAATTTGCAATATTCTTTTTGTATTCATTGTATGGGTCAATACCATCGGCATCCGTTCTTGAAAATGATGCCCTGAAGCTTCCTTTGTCAGTGCCTCCCGAAAATGCAAGGGTGTTCGCCCAAACTTGTCCGGTTCCATAGTATTTAAAAAGATTGTCCTTACTGGGTGAATAGGGCTGCATTGAACCATCAAAAATGGGAACGAGCTCACCATCCATCTTAGCGCCCCAGCCAAACTGACCAGTACCGGCTGCATCAGCCGCGGAAATTGGCTTAACTCCAAGCCTTCCCTGGCCATACACATATTGTAACTCATCCATGAAATTCAAAGGTTGCTGTGCAGTATAACTGCCCGAATATTCAACCCCGATACCCTGATTTAATTGACCGGATTTTGTGGTTATGATTATTGCACCGTTCGCTGCCCGTGAACCATAAATAGCGGCGGCGGTTGCACCTTTTAATACAGTCATGGTTTCAATGTCATCCGGGTTGATGCTATTCATATTATCCCCCAGGTCACGAGGTGTTCCAAGACCATTAACGCCCTGGGCACCCTGATCAATAGGCAGGCCGTTAATTACAATTAGCGGTGAATTATTAGCTCCCTCGAAGGCAGCCTGTCCACGCAATCGTATTTGCGTACTGGATCCGGCACCGGCAGCAGGAGGTGTTACATTCAAACCTGAAACGCTTCCTTCAAGCGACTCCATCATGTTGATAGTTTTGTGTTTCATCATATCATCCGGACTAACTGATGTTACCGCATAACCAAGACTTTTTTCTTCTCGTTTAATACCTAGTGCCGTTACAATAATTTCCGACACCATGGTCACGGATTCGTCAAGCGAAATGTCAATAATTGCCTGTCCGCCAACTGTTACTTCCTCTTTCTCAAATCCGATAAAGGAGAACACCAGAACAGCCTGATCGTCAGGCACTGAAACAGAAAATTTCCCATTTGCATCAGTAATACCTCCGGTAGTAGTTCCTTTAACCTGCACAGAAACACCCATTAACGGGGTATTATCTGCTGAGGAGATCACTGTACCGGTAATTGTTTTCTGAGCAAAAGCGACTTGTATACCTGCTAACAATAGAAATACAAGTAAAGTAATCGGTTTTCTCATAGTTTAAAGGTTAAATTAATAAATAGAGTTTAGAACATTTGAGATACATTTATATAATAGAATACTTAGCGTACGACCCTGGCACTTCCTCCTTTCATCACTTTCTCTGCCTCTGCTCTTGTAGCCCAGTTCCAGTCGCCCATAAATCCATGGCATAGTGCAGAATAGGCGGCTGAAAATTCAATAGTTTCCTGTGGATCTTTTCCTTCGAGCATGCTACAAATAAGCGCTGAAGCAAAGCTATCGCCTCCTCCGGTCCTGTCAAGAATTTCAAGATTCTCATATTTTCTTGAAGCATAAAACTTATCCTTATAAAGCATAACAGTTTGCCAGTCATTCAGAAGAGCTGTTTTCACGTGTCTTAAAGTAGTTCCTACTAACTGTACATTGGGATATTGCCTAACAACTTCTTTGGCTACGGTTTTATAATTTTCAGGATTAAGGTCAGAATAAGATTCTGTTCCGCCTTCAGCCTTTATCCCAAGCATTTTTTCAAAATCTTCTTCGTTACCTATTATCACATCTATATAAGGCATAACCTGCTTCATCACCTCTTTGGCCTTTTCCGAACTCCACAGGGTTGATCTGAAGTTTAAGTCGAAGCTGGTTGTCACTCCAAGTTTCTTCGCGGTTTTTAAAGATGTGATAGCTTCTGCAGCTGCATGATCAGATATTGCCGTGGTGATACCTGTGGTATGAAACCATTTCGTCTGCTGCAGTGTTTTTTCCCAGTCGATATCGCCAGGTTTGATAAGGCTTATGGCCGAGTGTGCCCTGTCGTACATCTGTTTGCTTGCCCTTGGTCCTATACCTACTTCAAGGTAACATAAGCCATTTCTTACTGTCCCTTTTCCGTCGAAAGGCAGGAGAATTACTCCGGACATATCAACTCCATGTTCCCGGCCCTTATTAATTATATACTGTCCTGACCAAATGTCTACAAGTTTCGATAACCATGCTGTTTTATGTCCCAGCTTAGAGACATTCACAGAAACATTTAATTCTGCTGCGGCAATTGCAATCAAAAGATGTGATGATTGTTCAAGCCTGCCGTGATCAGGTGCAGTGAACCTAATCATAGCCTCGCCAAATCCGATAAGATCATATTTTTTCTCTGTGCTCATTTCTTTTCAGATAGATAGTATTGATTATAGGTTAAGCCCTTTTCTGTTAAAAATTGATTTAGGCATCCTGCCTTCAAGGAAATCAACAATACCTGTGGCAGCTTCGCATGCTACTCTTACAGTACATTCGTTTGTAAGCGCAGCGCTATGAGGGCTGATAATAGTTTTTGGACTCTTGAGGAATTCTTCATCGTCAAGCGGAGGTTCGTTTGCTAATACATCGAATGCTGCTCCGGTAAGTCTGTTTTCATTAAGCATTTTTACAACGTATGCTTCATCAATGATATTTCCTCTGGCCGTATTGATAAGGTAAGCCGTAGGTTTCATCAACGATAGGAGCTTTTCACCAATATGATTCCTTGTCTCCTCGCTAAGAGGCACGTGTATTGAAACGACGTCTGCCAGCCTAAAAACATCTTCTTCTTTGCTGTACCTCACTATTTCGGGGGGAACTACACTGTCACTAATATAAGGGTAATAACTAATGACTTTCATATTAAAAGCAGCTATACATTTTTTAGCAACCTGTTTCCCGATCCTGCCAAATCCTAATATTCCCAATGTTTTGCCATCGAGGTCAACCGGAAGATAATACCTTCTCGCAATCTTAAATTTTCCCTGCCTGGTTTCCGAATCCAGGAATAACATGTGCTTTGTAACCGCCCCTATGAAAGCAACCGTATGTTCTGCCACTGTTACCGTATTGGCATCGGGGGTGTGTAAAACCATAATTCCTCTTTTTGTTGCAGCTTCAATATCAACATTGTCAACTCCCGTACCGGTACGACTTATCACTTTTAGCCCGGGCGCCATGTCCATTAGTTCAGGTGTAAATTTAATTGTGGTATCAAGCATCACTGCAGTGACGTCTTTTACAAGTTTCTTAAATTCATCATGATCGCCTGATGGCATATATACAACTTCGCCTGCCTTTTTTAGAATATTAAGAGCATCGGGACTAACTTTCTCATTTACAAGTACTTTTTTCATATTAAATTTTCTTTTTTAATATAATCTTCTATTTTCCTTTTCACATCATCACCTAAAGGTAGTAGTGGAAGCCTTGGATTTCCGCCGAAGAGGCCGACTAAATCCATTGCATATTTTACAGCGGCAACGCCTCCGGTACCTGAGACAGTTTTGTTGAGCTGAATGACTCTTTCATTCAGTTTAAATGCTTCTTCGTACTGTTTGCTTACAGTAAGATCATATAGTTGGCAGGTAATTTCGGGAAATACATTAGCCAGTGAGATAACTCCTCCGGGTGCACCCATAATGAGTCCGTTTACAAAGAAGTTCGCGGAACCCGGCATAACATTGAAAGTATCTCTGACTGCAAATAAAAAGCTCTCTATGTTACCGGTTGAAGAATCTTTGATTCCGACAATATTGGGATGCTTTGCTACTTCCCTGACCAGATTAACCGATAAAGTTGTTCCACCGCAGAATTGCGGTGCATTGTAAACAAGACAAGGGGTGGTAAGGGCACTGGCCACATCAGTAAAATATTTCACAAGCACCGGATCGGTCATTTCCTTCTTAAAATATGAAGGAGGAAGAAGTGTGATAAAATCTGCACCGAGACTCTGCGCAATCTTTGCGAATTCAATCGTTTCTTTGGTGGATTCAAAAATACAACCGGCCATTACCACCTGGTTTGCTCCTTTGTTATTGATTATTGTTTCAAGTACTTTCTCTTTTTCACTGTTGGAAAGGCTTTTATTTTCACCGTTGGAGCCCAGAGCAAGGTATCCCTTCAGCCTGGACTTACCATAGAATTTCATATTATCTTTGAGTTTATCGTATGCCACTTCTCCCTTTTCATCAAACGGAGTAGTAATTGGTGCAAAAACCCCCATCAGCTTTTTATTCATTATATGCGTTTTTTGTTTTTGAATAAAATATTATTTTCAAATTATTTCTGTCCCTGGGCTGCACTCATGAACCTTCTCTGATAAGTGATAACCTGCGGTGTTGTTGTGAACTTGGCAAGGTACTCCGGTTCGGCAGTAATAACAACCCTATCCGCCATATCAATGAATTCCGGTTCAGTAAGAAGCTTATCAATTGCAGGATAGTTATCTTCCCCATCCATGCTGCAAATGATTAAACGGGTATCAGGAAGATTCGCGTTTCGCAGTACTCTCAGATTGTGGCGAACACTATCCAGGTCATCACTGCCTTCACGGTTATCGTAGTTCCTGTATTTCAGTATCCTTTCACCTGTTTTCTTAACTTCGTTCAGACTTATACCGGAGTCAGACGGAGGCATAAAATCCTTGTCGATAAAGAATATCCTTAGTTCCTCAAGTATCTTATTGTCGTTTGTTTTTTTATAATCATCAAGATAGTTCTTTATGGCCTTACTAGTATTACCGCGGTGTCTGATAAATGAATTGATGAAATACGGTCTGGCTTGCAACGCCAAAGCTGCCTGATATGGCTCGAACATAAGCGTGAAATTAATTCTGAAGCCCTGTTCATGAAGTAATAGTGCCAAATTATGCCCACGGAATTTATCCTTTGTAGTTCCACCATCATAAGACCTCTGGAATTTTTTGTCTCCGCTAAAAAGTTCTTTTACATTATCTGAATTAACAGGCCCTGTATGCGGAACTTTGATCACAACACGGTATTTTGAAAGCATTTCCCTGAACTTTTGAGCTTCTTCGATAAGTTCACTTACCGACTCTGAAAACGGATTGTTAAGCTCAACGGAAATATCGCAACCCGGTCCCAGAATATTTCCTATCTCCTGTATTACTTCATCTCTGGACTTGAACTTGTTTCCCACATTAGCTTTGGGATTTTTAATGAACAGGTCGTAGATTATGCCCGGATTGCAGGTGAGATTTGCGAGAATGTTCTTAACTGATACAATCTCATATGGATTTGCACTATCGGCAGAAAATAGCATCTTTGTCGGTCGTCTGACGCCGTTTTTGTCGTATGAAATGTTACGTACAAGATCAATACGCAAAACATTGGTCTCGCTTATTTCATGACAAATCTTAAATCCCTGAGGTGTTTCACCGGCAGGTGTATTAAAATAATCAATGACCTCACGAAAATTTTTGGTAACTCCCACATACCTGATGTTATTTTTCAGGAAGATATACTGATCTGCAGATATAGGGGTATTCTGAACCCGGTCAATATATTCCTTGTCTTTTGCAATTACAGTAGCCGGGCTTTCATCCTTATCGTGTGCAAAAAACAGCGTCTTAAGTGATATTATAATGTCGTTCATGGCCTGCTTAAGATTATCAGGTGAATGATTTATAAAACTAACGCGGGTACTTCCCCGCGAACGCTCTCTTATTTAAAGATACACATTTATAATCATAGCATATCAGCAATTTGGCACTTTTTTTTCTAAAAAACCAATCCAACTATCTTAACCCACCTGCTACTCAGGAGGAGTTACCTGAAGCGGTTCTTTCCACTCAAGCTGGCTGCTGATTTTTGAACTTAATTTATAT
>CAZECH010000133.1:0-7878 GCA_964510675.1 uncultured Ignavibacteriaceae bacterium | reverse complement strand
GATCTTCCTCAGATGTACCTACATCATGAAATCCCGCTGTAACATAGCCGCCACCCAGAAGAACATCAATAGAATAAAAAGCGCAAGAGTGTCTATAATCGTTATCGCCGTCCAAACGGTAGGACTTCTCCCAAATTAATGTACCATCATCATCAATTTCAAAAATAAAACCATTTCTATATGGGAATTCATGACCATTAACCACAACTCCTTCAAAATCACCTTCGCCTGAAATTATATAATTCCCGTTGGGAGTAAGTACGACATCCCGGGCTTCCGCACGAATTAAATTACTTTCATCCCAGGGTTTACCATAACTTCTTGACCATACTTTATTACCCACGGAATCAATTCTTACGACTGATGCAAATACGTTTCCGTCTCCCAATGTTTCCCATCCCACTATAAGAAAACCTTGGTCATAGGTTTCTACCAAACCTTTACTTCCGCAGCGATAAGTGGGTGCATAGGTTTTTTCAAATAATACTTTTGGGATTTGTGCCAATAATTCTGCACTAAATACTAATACTGTCATAAATAAAAAAATTCTTTTCATAATCTTCTCTTTCTTTCTTCCACCTGTATTCAATTTAATCTTGTATCACTTTCATTGTGATAAGAACAGGTTCGCACATTTTACTCAACCCATCTTTGTTAGTTATCTAATTGCAACAATTAAATTTCTGCAATCTAACTATTACTTAAACTACAAAACCACTTTCCTTAATGGAATATATTTATGCAGATTTTGCGGGAATATCTTTTTCATTAAAAAGAAAATTTTATTACTCTAATGAATTTCAGCTATATTTTTCATTAGTATGGTTAATCTTTACTTCATCAAAACAAGTTTCTTTGTTTCAGAAAAATTACCGGCGTTGATTTTATAAAAATAAACTCCGCTTGGTAAAACTGAGCCATCAAACTCGACACTATATGTTCCGGCTTCTTTGTTTTCATTAATAAGTTTAGCCACTTCATTTCCGAGTATATCATAAACCTTTAAGGTAACTAATCCGGATTTCGCAATTCGAAATCCGATATTTGTTTTGGGATTAAAAGGATTTGGATAATTTTGATCTAAACTGTATTGAAGAGTAATTGAATTATCATTAACTCCCGTTGTTATGCCGAGAACATCTTTTAAAATCCAGTTTCCATAATCAAAATTGATTGAAGTTGGATTTCCGTTTACTTCAAATTGAAAATCCTGGTTTCGAGCATCATTAAAAATTGTAACTACCGTATCTCCCAAAGAAGTAGTTACATTTATTTTTACCGGCATAGTAAAGTAAGATGATTTTGTATTATTCTGAGTAATGTTAATATCTACCTGGTACATTTCATCAGCAAGGTGAGTTTTAGACCAATGGATAGAATATTTTGGATAATTCTCACCATAGATCCATTCCTGGAAGAAGTAATCCAAATCCTGTCCGGAAACATTTTCTGCCACTGCCTGGAAGTCTTCTGTTGTTGCAACATCATATGCAACATTTGGATCATCGGAATATGCTCTCATAATATCAAAGAAAGTTGAGTCACCTACAATTCCTCTTAACATATGAAGAACGCAAGCACCTTTAGCATAAGAACGTGCACCGTCAAAAATTTCCCAGACTTCTGAAATATTCCGAACCCAGATGCTGCCTTGTGCAGTTTTAGCATAATCCATCTCTGACTGGATTTGTGAATTATAAGACGAAGAACCGTTTTTAGCTTCAAGATATACTGCTTCAGAGTAAGTAGCAAAACCCTCATTAAGCCAGATATGATGCCAGTCCTTGCATGTAATTTTATCACCATACCATTGATGAGCAAGTTCATGCGAAACAACGCCTGTTCCCCAGAATCCCATTGAAGTGCATGTCTGATGTTCCATAGCTCCGCCCCATAGCATTTCGGCGTGACCATATTTTTCATTTATAAAAGGATACAAACCGTAACGCTCACTGAATACTGAAATCATATCATCTGTTTCATCAAGATATTGTTTAATTGAATTAAACGATTCAGGGAAAACGTAATGTGTAATCACCATTGAATCACTTTCTCCGTAATGAAAATAAGTATCATATTGCTGGTAATTACTGATTGCAAGTGAAATAAGATACTGAGCAATGGGTGAATGGTTTTTCCAGTGATAAGTATGTGTCCCATCTGAATTATTTATTATTCCTTCAAGAGTTCCGTTTGAAACAGGAATTAAATTATCTGCAACCGTAATCCAGACATCGGATGAATCAGCTTTATCAGCGGGAGTATCTTTGCATGGAAACCAATCAGGGGCTCCATAAGGTTCGCTCAGTGTCCATATAACAGGATTTCCATTATGAGTGGAAAATTCAAAACTTCCAAAACCGCTTGAGCCCGGAACACCCTGGTAAAAAATTTGTAATGAGAAAATTTCATCCTGGAGATAAGTTTTATCTAAATCAATATTTATTTGATTATTTGAATGAGAGAAAGAAGTTGTTGTTCCATTAAGAAGTATCGAATCTACTGAAAGTTCATTTCTCAAATCAAGCTTGCAGGAATTAATTGAATCTGTGTCCACTTTAATATTTGAAATAACGGAGCGGGAAATATATTGAGGTGAATATGTCACTTTAATATCTAACCCATAGTAAGTAACATCTATCTTTGAATCACCGGGATATTGGATTTTGGAAAGTTCAACCGTTTTTACATATCGTTCCTGTTCTCCTTTAATCCAGGGTTTATATTCCTGCGCAATTAATAGTGAGGAAACAAAAATTAAAAGAGCAATAATTCTGAGAGTCATTTTCTCCCCTTTCTTTTTTATCGTTTAACTTAATTGTAAAAATCTAAAAATAAAATGAATAAATCTTGTATTGGAAATAAGTATATAAAATATAAACGAATTATCATTTTTAATGTCTGAGAATATTCTCCAGCAACAATTGGGATTTTTGTAATTGGGTTAAACGTGTTAGGATAATTTTATTCACTAAAAAAGATTCTGGTGATTCAATATCAATTTCTACTAAAATTAGATGAACCATCAAAATCTATTTGTCTGAAACTGTATTTGTATTTCCCGCTGATTAATTAATTATTATTCGGTTTGATAATTCATCTTTATCATTTTGCTTAACTGGGAAATGTATGCTTAAAATTTTGCCAACTTCTTCAATCCCATAAAGAATTCCTTTGCAGAATTCCCCGCAGGAAAACATTTCCTGCATTTTATTTTTGATTGAATCCCAGGTAGATTGCTCGACTTTTTCATTTATACCTTTGTCTGCAAGAATATAGAACTGTCTTTCTCCTAGAAGTAAAAACATTAATATACCTGTAGAATCCCTTGTTTTATCAACTCCAAGCCTGTAAAACTCTTCCTCGGCAAGCTGCTTTATTGTTTTGTTTCTTTGCCAGAATGATTTTTTTTCTTTTATGCTGATTCTGATTTCACCGGCTGTGTTTTTTTCCATCTCTTTAATTTTATTAGAGATCCTCAGAAATTCATCATCATCAAAGAAGTTATAAATAAGTTGGTCTTTCATTTTAAACCAGGAAGTTTTTATGCAAAGTATTAAAGTAGGGGAAATATTACAAGAAGGATGTAATGATAAAATGCAGGGACATAAACGCTATGTCCCTATAGAGGAAAGGTTACAATTTATTTACAACAACGTCTCCACCTGAAGTTGTTGCATTCAACGGCGACCCGCCTTTATTCAATTCTCCTTCAAGTTTGTGAGAAGACATTTTCTTTACATTGTTAACACCAATTTCAGTTGAAACATCTCCCCCTGATGATTCAAGTTTAACATTTGCATTAAAATCACCGGGCACTTTTATATAAATATCTCCACCCGAAGTTGAGAGATCTATCCCTTTGTTCACTCCCCAGTATTCAAGATAAATATTACCGCCGGAAGTTTCAGCATCTATCTTTGAGTTTGTTCCTTTGAGTTTAATATCTCCTCCTGAGGTTGATGCATACAAATCTCCATCAAAGCTTTTTGCATTTATATCTCCACCGGAGGTTGAAACAGAAAGTTTTCCTTTATTGCCATCAAGATTTATATCGCCACCTGATGTTGAAGCATCGGTTTCTCCTTCTGTGTTTTTAATCCAGAGATCACCACCGGATGTTTTTAATAATGTTTTACCTTTTACGTCTGAAAGTTTAATATCTCCGCCGCTTGTATAAGCTTTGTTATTAAACTTATTCGGAACTTTAACTTCAATCCTGAGGGAAACCCCATTACTTCCGAACCAGTTTAAAAAAGAACCTTCCTTCTTTGCAAGCACTTCCACAATGTTTTCATCGGCATTAAATTCAAAGTGCATTTTGTCTTCTGCTTTTTCATTGCCGAGGATTTTTACATAAACTTCATTCTTGTCCCAGCTTGTAATCATAATATCACCTACAGATACATCTATCTTTAATTCTTTGCCGGGAGAAATCTTAAATGTTTTCTCGTGAAGTGTTTTTAATTCTCCACCAATAAAATTGTTATTCTCATACCTGCAACTTGCTGTTGCCGTTGAGATGATTAATAGTTGAATAACAATTATTAAACCGTTCTTTATTTTCATAATAAACTCCATTAAGTATTTGTTTGTTAGACTAATAATTCAGATAAAAGGTTACTCATTTATCTATATTAAATAAGTAAAATTTTGACTGATATACATCTAAAAAATTATTTACTTGTCAATTAAATGATAAAAGGTTTTTTACAATGCTGTACACATTAACTGGACTAAAATGAATTTCTGATTTTTCATTAAATCAAATGTTATGAAATTACTTGTAATCTTTTTAATATTATCACCATTCACATTTTCCCAATGGGGAGTTGGTGCTTCTTATAAGATAAAAAATGAAATTCCTGAGAATGGAATTAGCATAAATATAAGCCGGAAACTTCCTTTACAGTTCGCTACTATTGGTGTTAAAGTTCGTGCTGAGGTTGATCTATTCAGACAAAAAGAAACTCAAACCTTTAATGGAATAAGTAAGGAGAGAAATTTTACTTCTGAAGATTACCATATTGAAATTATTGGAAACTTCTTTTTAAAAGACTTTTCTCCCTATATAGGATTTGGAATAGGATATGGGAAGATAAATGTAAATCAATTAAATAAAGGGAGTTTTCTTTTTATTCTTCTTGCAGGATTGAGTTTACCAATTACTGAATTTATTAATCCATATTTAGAAGCTCAGTGCTTCAATTACTTCTCTGGTTTTGATTCTTCTTTATCAGGGAAAGATATTTCATCATTTCAATTCAGGGCAGCTTTAGGGGTTAGCTTTTCCATAAATACTATACCATAAATAAATAATTTTTTATTGGCTAATTTTGGAGCAAGGATTAACGATTTTTGTTTTTCAAAACCTTAGCCTAAGCTTGTTCCTTTCTGCTTAAATATTCAAAAGCTTTATCAACAGATGCATGAGTTCCTGTGATAACTATTGTATCATTGGGCTTTAATATGTCTTTTCCGGAAGGATTGGAAATTGTTTTTCCATCTCTTACAATAGCAATTATAGTTGCATCAGTATTTGCACGCAGGTTTATTTCCGAAATGGTTTTACCTGAAAAAATATTTAATTCATCAACATAAAAAGTATCTGTTAATCCTGCAGCAAGTATTTCATTAAGATGAACCATAGTATGAGCTTCAATTCCTTCCTGAACAAGCAAGCTATAACTCTCACCCCGAAGTAAAGCAACCTGTCTCATAATTATGTTTAATGGGATATGGTATTTTTCCAAAACTTTACTGAAAATCTGTAAAGATGTTTCAAACTCTTCAGGTATAACTTCATTAGCGCCTAATTTATGCAGCTCTGTTATCTCTTTTGTGTATCTTGTTCTTACAATTATATGCAAAGAGGGATTTAACCTTTTTGCAGCCTGTACTCCTATTCTTGTTGCAGCAGGATCTGAAATGGCAAATACAATAATTTTTGCAGATTCTATCCCGGTAAGCAGAAGAATACCGTCTTTTGTAATATCACCATAAATAATCTTTTCACCTTTAGCTTTTTCAGATCTGACAGTTTCAGGATTAAGTTCGATAACCAAATAATTTATTCCTGTTTCCTTTAAAACTCTTGCAAGATTTTTACCGTTCAATCCGAAGCCTACAATAATTACATGATCTTTGAAAACGTTACCTTTATTGTTTATAGATTTTATTGTTTCAAATGAACTGAATTTTTTGGAAACAACGGGAAGAATCTGAAAGATCAAAGGAGTAATTAGCATTGTAAAAATGGAAGCCGCAAGAAAACTGTTATAGAAGCCCGGTTCAAAAAGATTTAATCCTAAACCAGCTTGCGCAAGAATAAAAGAAAATTCCCCAATCTGTGCTAATCCTAATCCTGTTAAGATCGCAGTCCTTAATGGAAACTTGAGAGTTTTAACTATAAAAATTATTATTATAGATTTTAGTAATAGTATGCCAAAAGTAACTCCTATAAGAGTCAAAGGATTTTCAACCACAAAACTGAGGTTCAACAATAATCCTACTGAAACAAAGAAGATGCTGTTAAATGCATCTTTAAGTGGTAGTATATCGGCAACAACCTGGTGACTGAGATCTGATTCCGATAGTATTATTCCTGCGATGAAAGCTCCAAGCGCAAAAGACAAACCTATTGAATGCGTTAAGTATGAAGTTCCCAGAAGAAGCAATAAAGTTCCGATTGTGAAAGCTTCCCGCATTTTTAAATTTGCAAGTTGAAAAAGAATTTTTGGCATTAAAAATCTTGCAACTATTAATATTAAAACAACAGCGCCAAATGCATAAAATAATTGGATTAAAATTTTTACAGGTGTTGCATTGTCTGTTGCAGCTAAGATTGGCAGGATTAGAAAAAACGGGACGATTGCAAGATCCTGGAAAATAAGAATTGATAAACTTATTCTTCCATGAGGAGATTCAAGTTCACCTTTATCCGAAAGAAGTTTTAATACAATTGCTGTACTTGAAAGACTGATCAGCATTCCATAATAAATGGATTTATTTACAGGCAACCCGGAAAGAAAGAAAATTAGTCCTGATATAACAATTGTTAACAGAACCTGCATCCCACCGGCAGCTACGAGGAGTTTCTTCATTTCAAATAAACGGTAGAAAGAAACTTCAAGCCCTATTGTAAAAAGAAGCAGAATAACGCCAATTTCAGCCATTATTTCAATTCGTTCAATCTCTGAAATTAGCTGAAAACCGAAAGGTCCAATAATCATTCCTGCAATAAGAAAACCGGCTATGCTTGGCAGATTAATTTTCCTGAAAATGAAGATTATAGGCATAGAAACCAGAAGTATGATAACTATATCTCTGATTATTGTGACATCCTGCATTTTTATAATTCCGGTTAGAGTTTTTCTTGCCTAAGCATGTTTAATTGATTAATTTTTCCTTGTAGCTAATATAAAAAATATGGTTATACCTCAAAACAATCCTGCCCAAAAATACTTAAAGGAGAATTCAAAATGTTACTAGATGATGAAGATGTTATTGCGCAAAGAGAGCATAGTTTCTTTGGCGATGTAATTGATTACTTTGATAACGCTGCAAAGTTCACGAGCTATCCTGCAGGCTTACTCGAACAGATAAAATACTGCAATAGTGTTTACCGGATGAGGTTTCCGGTAAGGTTAAAAGATAAAATAGAAGTTGTTGTTGCATACAGAGTTGAACATAGTCAGCATAAGCTTCCATCCAAAGGTGGAATAAGATACAGTACCGCTGTTACACAAGATGAAGTAAAAGCGCTTGCTGCGTTAATGACGTTCAAATGTGCTGTTGTTGATGTTCCATTTGGCGGTGCCAAAGGGGGTGTTAAGATTGATCCCAATCCGAATGAGAAAATTACGTCCGAGCAGGTCG
>CAZECH010000132.1:0-7894 GCA_964510675.1 uncultured Ignavibacteriaceae bacterium | reverse complement strand
AGTTCAAAATCATTCTTCCCAATTATTTCTTCAGGTGAATTTAATCCTGCATCTTTAGCAAAATGCTTATTACAACCAATGTATTTAAAATTTCTATCTTTCAAAAAAATTCTTTGGGGAATGCTATCTAATATTATTTGAAACATTTCTTGGGAAGCAAATAACTCATTGGTTACTTGTTTGTTGAAGGTCTTAGTTTTTTCAAGTTCTTTAACCCTACTTCTTAAGAATTTTAATTCTTTTAGAATTCCTGCCGGATTATTGATTACTTCAAAACTGCCGGTATTTAATATGTCATCATTTTTCCCCGACATCGTTTTTTTTGATCCCTTATTTAGTACTTACTGTGTCTTTTACGGTATTCTAAAAACAATTATAATGCCAGTTTTATATAACAGGAATAATTTAAAAATATCTTGTAGTGAACTCATATAAAAATCATTTCAACACTGTAATTACAGTTAAAAATACGGTTTCATTAATTTTGATAATTACAAGTGTGGTTGAACCAACTTCTGTTTATTATTAGCCATTAACAAAAACTACCAGCAAAATGTATTTTATTACGGAAATGACTTCTATCTTCAACCTTTGTTTTAGCGACTAAAACCAATAACTTTAAATTAAATAAATTGATAAGTTTTACAGAGGTTTTTTATGTCGAATGCTTATTTCAGAGTTCCTCAACCAATAAATGAACCCATTAAATTATACAGACCAGGTAGTCCCGAGAAAGAAGAGTTAAAGAAGAAATTAGTAGAATTAAAGTCACGGCAAATTGAAGTACCATTAATTATTGGTGGTGAGGAGATAAAAACCGGTAACACTGAAGAGATGAAAATCCCCCATAACCATGGTCATGTTTTAGGTGTTTATCATAAAGCAGGTAAGAAAGAAGTTGAAATGGCAATTGAGGCTGCTCTTGAAGCAAGAAAAGAATGGGCTGATATGCCTTGGGAACATAGAGTTGCAGTTTTTTTAAAGACGGCTGATTTGCTTGCAGGTCCCTGGAGATCAACAATTAATGGTGCTACAATGCTTGGCCAATCAAAAGTAGTACACCAGGCGGAAATTGATTCTGCCTGCGAGCTTGTCGATTTCTACAGATTCAATTCTTTTTTTATGTCAGAATTAATGAAAGAGCAACCATATTCGCCTTATGGAATGTGGAATCGTTCTGAGTATCGTCCATTAGAAGGTTATATTTTTGCTGTTACACCTTTTAATTTTACTTCAATAGCAGGTAATCTTCCAACAGCTCCGGTAATTGTAGGTAATGTTTCTTTGTGGAAACCAGCATCGAGTGCTGTTTATTCTGCTTATCATTTAATGAAACTTTTTGAAGATGCTGGATTACCAAAGGGAGTTATTAATTTTGTCCCAGGTTCAGGCGGACAGGTTGGAACTCCAGCAATGAATAATCCTAACTTGGCAGGAATTCATTTTACAGGATCAACATCAGTTTTTCAAAATATGTGGAAAGTTATTTCAGATAATTTGAAAAATATGAAATACTATCCCAGGATTGTTGGTGAAACAGGTGGTAAAGATTTTATCTTTGCTCATAGTTCGGCAGATATTGATGCTTTAGTTGTTTGCGCTTTACGAGGAGCTTTTGAATATCAGGGACAAAAATGTTCTGCTGCTTCAAGAATGTATATACCCAAATCTATATGGAAGGAATTTAAGGATAAATATGTCGGTGAGATAAGTAAAATAAAAATGGGAGATGTTGAAGACTTTACAAATTTTATGTCGGCAGTAATTGATAAGGGAGCTTTCGAATCAATTACTGATTATATAAAATTCGCGAAAACTTCAAGCGAAGCAGAAATAATAACAGGAGGTAATTTCGATGATTCAAAAGGATATTTTATTGAGCCAACAACAATTGTAACAACTAATCCGAAGTTCAAAACAATGGAAGAAGAAATATTCGGACCTGTTCTTACAATCTATGTTTATGAAGATAATAAATTTGATGAAGCATTAAAATTATGTGATGAGACCTCTCCTTACGCTTTAACAGGAGCAATCTGGGCACAAGATAGAAAAATGATTATGAAAATGTCTGACAGATTAAGAAATGCTGCAGGTAATTTTTATATTAATGATAAACCAACTGCAGCAGTAGTTGGTCAGCAACCATTTGGCGGAGGAAGAGCTTCTGGTACAAATGATAAAGCAGGAAGTGGAATGAATTTAATGAGATGGATGACTGCAAGAACAATTAAAGAAACTTTTGATCCGCCTAAAGACTGGCATTATCCGTTTATGAGCGAGAAGTAAGGTAGAAAAATTCGTATTTTTTTTAATAACAAATGAAATTTTTAATTGAATTTATCATGTCAAAATTTACTTTTTAAAAATTAAAATCTCTCTCCAATGGGAGAGGTTAGATGAGGACTCAATGAAAATCCACGAATTCCAGGCAAAAGAAATCTTAAAGAAATTCAATGTACCTGTTCAGGATGGTATAGCTATAAAAAATCTTACCGAAGTTGATGATGCTCTTACACAACTTAAGCAAAGAGGTATAAACCAGTTTGTTGTTAAATCACAGATTCATGCAGGCGGAAGAGGGAAAGGAAAGTTATATAACCCAACTAATAGGGAAGAATTAATTCTCGAAGGTGGAGTCAAATTCATAACCTCGGTTGAAAAAGCAAAGGACTATGCTCAGAAGATGCTTGGTAATATTTTAGTTACACATCAAACAGGGGCTGAAGGTAAGAAAGTCAAAACATTATTTATAGCTGAAGGGCTTGATTACAAGAAAGAATTGTACATTGGAATTCTTTTAGACAGATCAGTCTCTAAAAATGTTATTATGGCTTCAACGGAAGGGGGAGTTGAAATTGAAAAAGTTGCTGAAGAAACTCCTGAAAAAATAATTAAAGTATGGATTGACCCTTCAATTGGATTACAATCATACCAGGCAAGAAAGCTTGCTTTTTCTTTAGGATTAGATGGAGAAGCTTTCAAGAATTTTATAAGATTTATTTCTTCTTTATATATAGCTTACGAACAAACAGACGCTTCACTTCTTGAAATAAATCCCCTGATCATTACCAATGATAACAGAGTTGTTGCTCTTGATGCAAAAATGAACTTTGATGACAACGCACTTTACCGACAGAAAGAAATTGCAGATTACAGGGATCTGAATGAAGAAGATCCTCTTGAAATTGAAGCTTCAAAATATAATCTGAATTACATTAAGCTCGATGGAAATGTTGGGTGCATGGTAAATGGTGCAGGGTTAGCAATGGCTACAATGGATATTATTAAACTTGCCGGTGGTGAACCTGCAAACTTCCTTGATGTTGGTGGCGGGGCAAATAAAATCACAATTGCTAACGGGTTTAAAATTATTCTTTCCGATCCCAACGTTAAAGCAATACTTATAAATATTTTTGGCGGAATTGTAAGATGCGATAGAGTTGCTCAGGGTGTAATTGATGCTGCAAAAGATATGCATGTAAACATCCCTATAGTTGTAAGACTTGAGGGAACAAATGCCAAAGAAGCTGCCGACCTGTTGAATGAATCAGGATTGAATTTTGAAGTTGCACAAAACCTTAAAGATGCAGCTGAAAAGGTAACTTCAGTACTTGGTTAAGAATTCAATCTGAAATAATTATAATAAATTTTTGACCCATAAACATAAAGAATACAGCTTGCTTTTCTTGTTTTTAAGTAATACATTTTTTCGGGTAATTCAAATACATGGAGAATTTTGATGGCCGATTTTGATTCTGATTTCAGCAATGATTCTGACTTCGGAGATGATAACCTTGAAGAGGAAATTAAAAAGTACAGAGAGATAATTGAGAACGGTGGTGTTTATAACTCTGTAGAAGAAATTGAAGATATTATTCAACTTTGCCAGGAGAATGATCGTTACGATGATGGACTTTTTTTTATAGAAAGACTGCTCGAAGTTTTTCCTTATAATTCTGAATATTGGCTTAAGAAGGGAATTACTTTTAATGGTTTATTTGAATGTGAAGAAGCTATTGAGTGTTTTGAAAAAGCTCTGTCATTAAATCCTGCCGATGCAGAAATCTATATTGAAAAAGCTGTGTCAGAGGAAGAACTTGAACTATTTAATCAGGCAAAAGAATCACTTCTCGAAGCTTTAAAATTAGATCCGCGGAATGAAGATGCATTCTTTAGTTTAGGTTTATTACTTCAGAGGCAAAATAAAGATTTAGAAGCTATTGAATACCTTTGTAATGCAATAGAAATTGATAGTGAATATGCCGAAGCCTATTTTGAATTAGGGTATTGTTTTGAAAATTTAGAGAGATTGCATGAAGCTTTAAAAGCTTATGAAAGTTTTAGTGATCTTCAACCATATAATCCAGGTGGTTGGTTCAACAAGGGGGTTGTTCTCGGGAAGTTAAATCAATTTGAAAAAGCAATTGAGTGTTATGATCTCGCTTTATCTATCAATGAAGGTTTTTCTACTGCCTGGTTTAATAAAGGGAATGCCTTAGCTGATCTTGGAAGATATGAACAGGCAATTGAGTGTTTCAAGAAATCTCACGAACTGGATCCTAAAGATGAATCATCATGCTTTAACATCGCAAATATTTATGATGAACTTGGGGATATACCTAATTCAATAAAATATTTTTCCGAAGCTCTCAAAATAAACGATGAGTATTATGAAGCATACCTTGCCCGCGGATTTTGTTATGACTCTGCCGGTAAATTTCATCTTGCATTAAGAGATTTTAACAAAGCAATAACTCTTTCACAGGATAATGCCGATGCATGGTTTGCCAAAGCTGATCTTGAATATTCACTTGGCAAATTACAGGAAGCTGCTCAAAGTTATATTGCAGCGTTGAAGATTGAACCTGACAGCTATGAAATAAACTATAACCTTGCTGAAACCCTGTTTGAAATGGGTGACTGGCTTGAAGCCTTAAATGCGTATGATAAGTGCGTTAAAATTAATCCCACTGATGCTTCATCTTATTATGGCAAAGCAAAAATAAATTTTATATTAAGCCGAACCCAGGAAGCAGTTGATTGTCTTAAAGCAGCGTTTAAAATTAATCCTGCTATACGTACAGAGTTTGCCAAGGAATACCCGGAGATCAAATCTTCAAAATTATTCAAGAAGCTTTTGGGGGAAATTTGAATCCCAATTTTTTCATCAGAACTTCCTTATTTTAAATTAATTTGTTTTTGTTGAAAATCTCAGGAACAATTGAATATATTTTTTTTTGTTGATTTATGAAAGATGCTTTTCACCTAAATACTAAATTAGTAGGATTAATTGGTCATCCTATAAAACAAACATATTCTCCTTTTATTCATAATGTTGCTATCCAGATTAAAAATCTGGACTATATTTATCTGCCATTTGATGTCCCACCCGTTAATTTAAGAAATGCTTTGAGAGGAATGGTAGCATTAAATATTAAAGGATTCAATGTTACAATTCCGCATAAGGAAAATATAATCCATTTATTAAATAATATTTCGGATGAAGCATCTATAATTGGTTCTGTAAATACAGTAGTAAATGATCTTGGAAAACTGAATGGGTATAATACAGATGTTGATGGTGTTCTTGCTACTTTAATGCCGTATAAAAATGAGATTAGTGGTAAGGAAGTCAGCGTAATTGGTGCTGGCGGAGGTGCACGTACTGTTATTTATGCACTTATCAGGCATTTCAAACCAAAAAAAATTTTTATTATTAACAGAACCGAACAACGAGCTGAAGCACTTAAAAATTATTTCAGCGCCAAAATGAAATTTACTTCAATAAAAACCCGTGAATTATTTCCGCCTGATCTTGTGAAGATATTTAATGAAAGCAAACTTATTGTTAATACAACCTCAGTCGGAATGTTCCCTGAAATTGACGATTCAATTACAACTCTTTCAGATTCATTTGTAAAAGATCAGCTTGTTTTTGATCTTGTTTATAATCCGCCGGAAACAAAGCTTTTACAACTTGCAGCTTCTAAAGGAGCTATTGTTTTAGATGGAGTGAAAATGCTTGTGCAGCAGGCAGCAAAATCATTTGAACTATGGACCGGAGAAAAAATCCAGGTAGACGAATTGTACAGATCATTAATGATGATGATAAAAAATTAATGAAATTTTTTCAGAGCGTTGTTAATTCTTTCTAATCCTTCCTCTATATGAACCTGCGAACAAGCATAAGACATTCTGACACAATTATCATTTCCAAAAGCAATTCCCGGTACTAATCCAACATTTTGTTCCATAAGAAGATAATTACAGAAGCTGGTTGAGTCTTTTATTTCAAATCCATTTACATGTTTGCCATAATAAGCACTAACATCATAAAAGACATAGAATGCACCTTTAGGCAACGGGCATTTTATTCCCCGGATTTTATTTAACTCAGCTACTATAAAATTCCTTCTCTGTTTAAACTCTTCAACCATCATATCAATTTCTTTTGAGTGCTGAGATAATGCAGCATAAGAGGCAGCTTGTGATATTGAAGATGCATTAGATGTTGAATGACTCTGAAGATTTCTTGCAAGCCGTATAATATCTTTTGGGCCTCCAGCATACCCAATTCTCCAGCCGGTCATTGCGTAAGCCTTGCTTACACCATTTATTGTTATTGTTTTATCTTTCAGATGATCCACAGCACCTATAGCAAAATGTTTCTCTCCATCAAAAATTATCTTCTCATAGATTTCGTCTGAGACCACCAGTATTTTTTTGTCTCTTAATACTTCAGCAAAAGCAATTATCTCTTCTTTAGAGTAAACTGCTCCTGTTGGATTTGAAGGTGTATTAAAAATAAAAACTTTCGTTTTAGGAGTGATTGCTCTTTCAAGGTCTTCAGGTGAGATTTTATATTCTTTTTCAACTCCTGCTTCAATAATAACCGATTTAGCTTGAACCAGCTTTACCATTTCCGGGTAACTTACCCAGTAAGGAGATTGAAAAATGACTTCATCATCCGGGTTGCAAACAGCCATTAAAACATTATACAGAGAATGCTTTACTCCATTTGAAACAAGAATGTTTTCAGGTTTGAAGTCGAGATCATTTTCATCTTTAAACTTCTTTACTATTACTTTTATAAGCTCAGGATATCCTTCATTTGCTGTGTAAGTAGTAAAGTTATTATGAATTGCTTTTACAGCAGCTTCTTTAATAAAACCGGGAGTATTAAAGTCCGGTTCACCAGCGCTGAAGCTTAAAACATTTTTCCCTTCGGCTTTTAATCTTTTTGTAAGGGAAGATATTGCCATTGTTCTGCTCTCTTCAATTGAAGAGACTATATCTGATAATCTGCTCAAATAATACCTCTTTGGATTTAAAGTAATGACATGTGCAAATTTAAACGAAGAAATGAAAAAAGAAAATTTTCGGAGAAAATATTTCTATAAAAAATTAAAAAGGATTTTTTGTCGTTTATTAGCTTAAAAGTTCAGGACTTATTTACGCGAATTTTCCGCAGACTTTTCTACTTCGGACCATACTCTTAAAATATTCCCAGAACAAATCTTCTCTATATCTTTATCCGAATAACCTGCTTTAAGTAGTTCAAATATTAAATTCGGATAATAAGAAACATCCTTTAATCCTTCAGGTAAAGAATCACCCACACCGTCAAAATCAGAACCAAAGCCTACATGATCGATCCCTACAAGTTTAACAACATGATCAATGTGCTTTATAACATCTTTAATATTTGCATAACCCGGATGGTGCTCTTTCAAATATTTATTTTCGTACTCTTTTGCAGCCTTTCCAATGAGTTTTTTTTCTTTTATGTCCTTTTTTATGATGTCTGAAATTTTTTTGAATTTCTTTCTTAAATCATCTCTTAAAAAAGAAGTACCAATCTATTTAGAGGGAGGAAAAGAAATAGTGAGTA
>CAZECH010000131.1:0-7958 GCA_964510675.1 uncultured Ignavibacteriaceae bacterium | reverse complement strand
TACCAACCTTAAAATTGAATTTCAGTTTTTAGAGATTATTGAATTACGAATTTATTTAATCCATTAATTAGCTATTCATTAATTCTCAAAACCTTCCTACAACTTGTGTATATTTGCATTTCAAAAACATTTATTTTTAATCTATGAAAACTCCTGTTGTTGTAATTGTTGGAAGGCCAAATGTAGGCAAATCAACTTTTTTTAATCGCCTTGTGGGAAAAAGAGAAGCAATTGTTGATAATATTAGCGGTGTTACACGCGATCGTAATTATGGCGATGTTGAATGGAATGGAAAAGAATTTAAACTGATTGATACCGGAGGTTACGTTCCTAATTCGACAGATCTTTTTGAAAGAGCAATTCGTGAACAGGTTGAAATAGCAATATCGGAAGCAGATGCAATTATTTTTATGGTTGATGTTAGAACCGGTATTATCCCTATGGATAGAGAAATTGTGCAAATGCTAAGAACTTCTCAAAGAGATTTTTATATTCTTGTGAATAAAGTTGATTCTGAAAACTTTGAGACTGCTGTTACTGAATTTTATCAATTTGGTGTAGAAAAGATTTTTGATATTTCTGCATTAGTGGGACGGAAAACCGGCGACTTTCTTGATGTGCTTACTGCTGATTTTAAAGTTGCAAAAGATGAATCAACTGATCCGAGATTAAGAATAGCGGTTGTTGGAAGACCAAATGTGGGCAAATCGTCCTTAATAAATTCTTTACTTGGATACGATAGGAGTATTGTAACTGAATTACCGGGAACAACAAGAGACAGTATTGATTCAATTCTCAAGTATTATGATCAGGAAATAGTTCTTATTGATACTGCGGGACTTCGTAAAAAAAAGAGGATTGAAGAAAGCATTGAATTCTTTTCAACCATCCGCACTCTTAAGGCAATCGCTGAATGCGATGTTGCAGTAGTTTTAGTGGATGCAGTCATTGGTTTGGAAAAACAGGATCAGAAAATAATTGATGAAGCAGTAAGAAGAAGAAAAGGATTAATACTTGCAATCAATAAATGGGATCTTGTAGAAAAGGATACTAATACAGCTGCCAAACAAGAGAAAGAAATTAAAGATGAAATGGGTTCTATAGATTTTGTGCCTGTAATTTTTATTTCTGCTTTAACAAAGCAAAGAATCTTTAAGCTTATTGATTTATGTCTTAAAGTAGGTGAAGAGAGAAAAAAGAAAATTCCGACAAGTAAATTAAATGATGTTCTGCTGCCTGAGATTGAAAGAAATCCACCGCCATCAACTGGTACTGGTAAGGAAGTAAAAATAAAATATATAACACAGGGTGGTGATCATTATCCGGTTTTTATTTTCTCAACTAATCGTCCTAAAGATATTCCCGATAATTATAAAAGATTTCTTGAGAAAAGTATCCGCAGACACTTTGGGTTTGAGGGAATTTCGTTTACAATGGTCTTTAAATTAAAATGATGAGTCTACTCCGAGATTGTCATTCCCGTGAAAACGGGAATTTATACTTCTTGAATACATTCTGGATTCCCACTTTTTTGGGAATGACATTTCGAGAATACAACTATTCTGAGTGGGCTCAATGATAAAGTCGAGGGAAATAATTGTAATTGGCGGAAATGCAGCAGGAGCTGCAGCTGCAGCAAAAGCCAAACGAGTAAACCCGGAAGCAAATGTTACTATTTTTGAAGCAAGTGAATATATTTCTACCGGCACTTGTGAAATCCCTTATGTCCTTTCAGGTGAAATAAAAGATTATAAAGATCTTTTAATTTATGATCCTGCAACTTTCAGGAATGAAAAAGGAGTTAATGTTTTTACAAAGCATAGAGTTGATGAAATCAACCGGAAAAATAAAGAGATAAAGGTACTTGATCTTTACAATGGAACAATTCACTTTTATAAATATGATAAGGTTATTATTGCAACAGGGGCCAAATCAAAATCATTAAAACAATTTTCCTCCCCTGCTGTTAATTTATTTGAACTGAAAAACATTAATGATCTTTTAAGAATTCAGGAATATCTTAAAAAGGCTAATAGGAATGTTGCTGTAATTGGTTCAGGATATATAGGACTTGAAACTGCTGATGCTTTTAGCAAAAAAGGATTTGAAGTTGTTGTGATCGAACAGGAAAAACATCCTTTATCATCGGCAGAGCCTGAAATTCAATTATTAGTTGAAGAACTTATTACGAAAAAAAATGTGAGATTTTTTGGCGGAATAAAAAATCTTAAACCAAATTATGTTGATGATAAAATAGAAAGTCTTAATATTGAAGGGAGGATAGTAGATGTTGACCTGGTTATTCTTTCTGTAGGATTTATTCCCAATTCCGATCTGGCAAAAAAAGCCAAGCTTGAAATAGGAGAATACGATGGAATCAGGGTTGATGCGATCTTGAAAACTTCCGATGCCCATATTTATGCAGCCGGAGACTGTATAGAAATTTTAAATGAAATTACTCACCGTCCTTTTTATTTGCCGATTGCTACACTTGCTCATGACCATGGTCATATTGCAGGAGGAAATGCAGCAGGGAGAAATAATAGAGTAAATCCGGCTATTAGAAATATCTCAGTTAAGCTATGGGATAAATTTTATATAAACGTTGGACTTAGTACTTTGGAGGCAAAAGAAAGTAAATTAAAATTCAAAACAGTCACTGAAACCGGGAGAAATTTAGTCTCAATTATGCCTGGGAGTGAAAAAGTATTTGGCAAAATAGTCTATGAAGAAGATTCTAAAAGGATTCTTGGTGCATCTTTTTTTGGTGGAATGGAAGTCTCAGGCTATGGAGATTTGATTTCTGCTTTAATTAAAACTAAACAACCTGCCGGAATTCTTACTGAAATAAATTACAATTATACACCGCCTCTTTCTCCCCAAATAAATTTATTATCTTTGCTCGGAAGAAAAATTAATTGATTCAGCTTTGGTTAACTAATGAAAAACATCAAAAATTTAAATCTTATTGAACATCCGTTGGTTAAACGGGATATTACCTTATTAAGAGATAAAAATACTCAACCCGAATATTTCAGAGCGGCAGTAAGAAGGATTTCAAATATCCTTGCTGTAGAAATAAGCAGGGAGTTAAAAGTGAAAACCATAAGTGTTGATACACCTCTTGAAAAAACCAAAGGATTTAAACTTGAAGAGGAGATTGTTCTCATTCCTGTTCTCAGGGCAGGTTTAAGTATGGTAAGCGGTTTCCTTGATGTAATTCCTGATTGTAAAGTCGGGCATATCGGGCTTCAAAGGAATGAAGAGACATTGAAACCAATGGAGTATTATTTTAAAACTCCTGTATTGCGGAACAATTCGAAGATCGTTCTTCTTGATCCAATGCTTGCAACAGGTGGAAGTGCTTCTGAGGCATTGAAGTTTTTGAAAAAAAGAGGAGGGAAGAAAATAGTTTTTGCCTGTCTTGTTGCAGCACCGGAAGGAGTTCGAAAAATTAATAAAGAGCATAATGGTACAGAAATTTATTGCGCAGTATTAGACAGGAAGTTGAATAATAAAGGTTATATTTTACCAGGACTTGGAGACGCAGGAGACAGGACTTTTGGAACTTTATAAACCAGGGTATGGTTGAATGAATATATGGATGAATATCAAATAACAAAATCATTAAAACATGCATGCATTCATTTTTTCTTAGTTTTATTTTCATATAGAATTTTCTTTACATTAACATATTTTTGTTTTAATCTTTCATTCATTTCAGCTCAAGTTTATCCAGACCTAAAAGTAGATTCTCTGCTCAAGTCAGGGATTAATAATATTATTATTCAGAATTATGATTATGCAAAACGGGATTTTGTAATCCTAGAAAAAGAATTTCCGAATCTTCCATTAGGAAAAATTTATTTTGCTGCTGTTGAGATTGCAAAATCTTACGATCTTGATATTCCTTTTAATGTAAAAATAATTCAAAAAAAACTTGAAGAAGCAAAGAAAATTTCCGAAGCACTTATTGATAAGAACGAGAACAACATCTGGAATTATTATTTTCTTGCGCTGGCAAATGGATATGAAGCATACTTTAATGCTTTGAACGGTAATTGGCTTTCTGCTTTTGGGACTGGTGTTGTATCTGTCAATCTTTTTGAGAAATGTATTTCCCTCAATCCCGATTTTTATGAAGCTCTTATTGCAATAGGTACATATAAATACTGGAAGAGTAAAGAAATGGGATTTCTTGACTGGCTTCCTTTTGTTGAAGATCAAAGAGAAGAAGGAATTATGCTGCTTGAAAAAGCAGTTAAAAATTCTTCATACAACTCTTACCTCGCAATTAATTCTTTGATATGGATTTATATAGATAAAGAAGATTATAAAAAATCAGTAAAGCTTTCACAATCTGTTTTATCCAATTACCCCAAAAGCAGGTTTTTTAAATTTGGTCTTGCCAGGGCTTTGGAGGAATTTGATTTAAAGGAATCAATAAAAGAATATTATAATATTCTAAATTCATATTCTGACTCTGAAAAGAAGAACCGTTGCAATGAAATTATGATTAAACATAAAATTGCCCAGCAGTATGAAAAAATTGGAGAACATCGGGCGGCATTAAATCTTTGCAATGAAATTTTGGGTATTAAAAACCTTACACAATATGAACACATAAAAATGGATGCCCGTTTGGAACGGGTAAAAATCCTAAAAAATGAGATCTCAAAGGGGAATTAAACATAAAAAGTTGTACCTGCCATTTCTTTGATGACTTTAACTATTCAAATAAAAGAATTAAATTGTTAAAGAATTAAGAAAAAATTCAAATATTTAATTTCTTAATAACTGATTTTAATCAAAAAAAATGAGTTGTAAAGAGATGACATCTTTCTTTTCGAATTGAATTCAGATATAAATAACATTTTCGGATTAGAATTTAGTATTTGTTTCCCTATAAAAGATGTCTTCTCTCCATTTTGCATAAGGTGAATTAATAAATAAAAGATATAAGATATTTTATGGCCGTAGATCCTAAATACAGAAAAATGCTTGGAGAACTTTTAGATGCTTGCAGGAAAAATCTGCCTGCTCTTAATGAACAATTAATCGTTAAAAGTTTTGAATTTTCTGTTGAAGCACACAAAAATGATTTGCGTGCATCAGGTGATCCATATTTTATTCATCCATTCCACGTGGCATTAATTGTAGCAGAAGAACTACCTCTTGATGATATTACAGTTGCAAGCGCTTTATTGCATGATGTAGCCGAAGATACTGAGTTCAATATAAATCTTCTATTAAAAGAATTTGGAAAAGAAGTAGCTGAAATTGTTGATGGTGTTACTAAGATAAGCGGGATATTCAAAGGGCAGGAGATTACGAAAGCGGAAAATTACAGGAAACTTCTTCTTTCGATGGTTAAAGATGTAAGGGTAATTCTCGTTAAGTTTGCTGACCGTTTGCACAATATGAGGACTCTTGAATATGTTAATCCGGAAAAACAGAGAAGGATAGCACAGGAAACTCTTGAAATATATGCACCATTCGCACATCGCTTTGGACTTGGACGTATTAAATGGGAGTTTGAAGATCTCTCATTCAAATATCTTAACAGGGATGCTTATGATGAACTTGTTAAAAAAGTAAACGCCAAAAGAAAAGAGAGAGAAACTTACATCAAAAAATTAAGTGAGCCTTTTATTGGAAAACTGGATGAGTATAACCTTAAGTATGAAATAAGCGGAAGAGCCAAACATCTCTATAGCATTTACCGTAAAATGGTAAGAAGAAACAAGCCGTTTGAAGAAATTTATGATTTGTTTGCAATCAGAATAATACTTGATACAAAAAATGCCTATGATTGTTATACAACTCTTGGAATTGTAAATCAGATTTACCTGCCTGTTCCCGATAGATTTAAAGATTATATCTCAATCCCAAAGACAAATAATTATCAATCAATCCATACTACAGTTGTCGGACCCGAAGGAAGATTAGTTGAAATCCAGATTAGAACAAAAGCTATGCACGAGGTTGCTGAAAGAGGTGTTGCAGCTCATTGGAGATACAAGGAAAATAAATCTGCAAGTGAAAAAGATCTTGAAAATTGGATAAACTGGATAAGAGATATTTTTGAAAATGCTCCAAAGGATGAAGCACGTAAAGATTTAATGGAAAGCTTTAAGCTTAATCTTTACCAGGATGAGATTTATGTTTTTACTCCAAAGGGAGATTTAAGACGCTTACCTGTAAATTCTACTCCAGTTGATTTTGCTTTTGAAATACACAGTAAAGTTGGTTTCCATTGTATTGGTGCAAAAGTAAATGGTAAGATTGTACCATTAGATACGCCGCTTCATAGTGGAGATCAACTCGAGATTATTACATCTAAAACTCAGCATCCAAATAAAAACTGGATTAAGTTCGTCACAACTCATAAAGCAAAATCAACAATTAGAAAGTGGATGAAAAAAGAGGAAGAGGTAATTGTAAATACAGGTAAAGAAATCTGGGAAAAGAAAGTTAAGAAGTCTAAACTCTCTTTCACTCAACAGGATTTAGATAAAATTGCTGCAAGCCTTAAGTTTGATAGTCCTCGCAATATGTTTAAGATGATAGCCCAGGGTAAATTAAATCTTGATGAAATATTATCTGCCTCAAATGAAAAGGAGAAAAAAGAAAAAGTTCCTGTTCTTGAGTTTAATACTTTTGCTGATACTGCAAGAAGTTCTGCAGGCGGAGTTATAGTTGAAGGTTTGGATTCCAGTGTTATGTATTCGTATGCAAAATGCTGCAACCCGATTCCAGGAGACCCTGTTATAGGATATATAACAATTGGTGAAGGAATAAAAATTCATCGTAAAACATGCAATAATCTTTTAAGATTATCGGAGTTGGATACAACTAAACTTATTACTGTTCAATGGCCCGAAGCCGAAGGTTCACTTTTTGTTGCAGGTTTAAAAGTTATGGGAGAAGATTCTCCTGGCATTCTTAATGAAATTTCTCATGCAATAGTTGCTTTCCAGAATACAAATATCAAATCAATTAATATTAATACAAACGATTCAACGTTTGAAGGAAGTGTAACACTATATGTTCATAATATTGAACACCTTATTAAGATTATGGATCGCTTGAAAAAGGTGAAAGGTATTTATTCTGTTGAGAGATTTGAAGGTTCAACTTCACAGGTTAATTAATATTTAGATGTCTGAAGAAACAAGAATACTCTCAATTGATTTTGGTATTAAAAGAATCGGGCTTGCAGTGAGTGATCCTCTCAGAATATTTGCTTTTCCTTTTAAAACTCTAAATAATGATAATAAATTTTTTAATGAGCTGACAAAACTGATTGAAAATCAGAATGTTGTAAAAGTTGTTTTAGGATTTCCTGACAATGAAAATTTAAGTACAAACGAAATAAAAAAGAAAATATTATTATTAAAACAGAGGATAGAAAAACTTAATGTTGAAGTGATTCTCTGGGATGAATCTTTCACATCTGTAATAGCCAGTGAAAGAATTATGCAATCAGTTACAAAAAAATCTAAACGCCGGGATAAAGGTTTGATTGACCAACAAGCAGCTGCTATTATTCTACAGGAGTATCTTGACAGCATTTTAAAGACTAATAGTAAATAAGATTTCATGCTGTAATTCGCAATAAAACATTGACTATTAAAAACATTAACTATATTTTCGGATAACTTAAATTTTTCATTGGGAGCATTCTTATGTCACTTGATGCACTTGGAATGATCGAGACCAAAGGGTTAGTCGGTGCAATTGAAGCTGCAGATGCAATGGTTAAAGCAGCTAAGGTTGAATTGTTGGGGAAAGAAACCATTGGAGGCGGTTATGTAACAGTTATGGTAAGGGGAGATGTCGGAGCAGTAAAAGCTGCAACTGATGCGGGTGGTGCCGCAGCTCAAAGAGTTGGTGAACTGGTTTCAGTTCATGTAATTCCTCGTCCGCATTCCGAGGTTGAAGCTTTACTACCAAAA
>CAZECH010000130.1:0-8024 GCA_964510675.1 uncultured Ignavibacteriaceae bacterium | reverse complement strand
TACTTAAGAATACACATCGAATACTCTCCCAAAGCAGAATCAAGTTATAAGTTGTTTTTAATTATCAATTAATAAAAAAGGAGATAGTAGTGAAAAAGTTTTCCTTTGTTACTCTGCTTTTCGTTTTACTATTTATTCAAACCTGTAAAAAGGATGAAAATCCGGTAAAACCGCCTGATGAAATTCCAGAATCAGCAGCTCACACATATAGTACTCAAAACGGTGGAACGTTTGGCACTAGTTCAGGATTTGAAATAACAGTCATACCGGGTACAGTTCCTAAAAACCAGAATGGTGAAATTGCAAATATTACGTTTTCGATTGAAACACCTGTCCAAATTCCAAAACCCTTACCTACAGGTGCAACTCTGATTGGTGATATAAGTAAATTTGGTCCGGATGGCTTTTCTTTTAATTGGCCAGTTAGAATAAAGTTAAAATACCCGGATAATGCTAATCCGGAAAATTTGAGTATTCTATTTTATAATCCATTGATTGATCAGTGGGTGGCAATACCAGGCTCAGGAGCTGATTCTGAAAATCATTATATGACAGCAGATGTTCTTCAATTAGGATTTTATGCGCTTGTTACTCTTTCTCAAACAGGTAAAAGCAAACTGGAATCTGCCTGGGGTGGTTTTGAATTTACAAATCCGGATAATACTAATTTCTATACATTAACAGTTGCATCTGTTTCAAACTGGAAATTTTCCTGGCAGGAACAGTGGTTTGGAAATTCTATTGTTGGAAGAACAGGAAGCTGCGGAACAGATGGATTCGGGCACCCAAATCCAACAACACGTATCTTAATTCCGCAGGCGAGCTATCAGATTTGGGTAACATATACAAGTGGGACTGATTACAAATTTTATACTTATTCCTTGCCACTAAGCGGTACAATAGATGGTCAGGTTACTTATCCCGGAATTCCTCCCGGCGGAGTAGGGTGGACACCGTTAGGAAGTTTACCTTCCGGAGGAGAATGGGTTGAAGGACTTCCTACTTCCTGGCCAACACCTACCGTAACTTATGGCACGGGTGCTTTCCAGGCTACTTTAACATGGGCAAATAATGAACAGCATGCAACTGACCTTGATTTACATTTGTATGGACCCAATGAAATGCATGTTTATTTTGCAATTCCGCAGGCATCAGATGGTAGTTTTTCTTTAGATCGCGATTGGTTAACCGGTTATGGAAATGCAACTGAAAATATTTATAGCACCGGGACCATTCCATCTGGCAATTATAGAGTTACTGTAAAACATTTTTCAGGTGATCCTGCCAATTATAGTGTTCGGATTTTATCGAAAGGTACAGTGAAAAGTTTTTCCGGAAGTATTACTGATGATGAGGAAAAAGAAATAATGACATTTACTATGTAAAATAATACTATTATAGTTTAGGGCTGGATAATCAAGTCAGGTTAATTTTTTTATTATGATTATTACTTTATCCATAATTTCTTCATCATTATTGAAAATTACGTAGCAGGGGAATATATGCTTCTCACACACTACAAAAAATATTTTTCTGAAAAGTGTCTGTACTATTGTTATGGATATATTCCCCACGGTGTCATCTTCTACAGAATACAAACCGGAAATTTTATTCATGTAAAAAATGGACAGTTTAAAACATGCACTAAACACTATTCAAAATTTATATAGGAGACTTTAAAATGAAGTTTAAAAATTTATCTATGCTTTTGGTTTTTGCATTCATATTACTACCGGTTATTTCCCTCGCACAGGAGGAATTAAAAAAGGTGAACTATACATATAATTTAGATGGGGTTTTCAGCGGAGCCGGTGGTAAGTACTACTTAAGACAATTAGGCAATGAAATCCTATGGTATGGCGAAGAAGATGCTGTTGCGCCTACATGGTCAAATGTTGCTCATGGTAATATCAAAAAAAATATAATTACCGTAAAATGGGCTGATGTTCCCAAAGGTTCGATTATGCAAAGTGGTAATCTTACAATTAAAATCGATTCAAATGACGAGTTGGTTTTACTTGAGCAAACCGGAGATTTTTTTGCTACAGATTCCTGGATCAGGATACCATAATTTAGAGTTCAATTTAAACCTCCTGTTTTGGGAGAGTTAAAGAATAAATTACTTTCTAAAGAAATCAGTAAACTTGATTCGATGGTGAGTATTATTTAAAGATGAATATTTCTACAGCCTAATTAATAATTAAACTACTTGAGGGCGAATTTTTAGTTCGTCTATACACTCCAATTAATTTTAATGATGGAGAAGAAAATGAGTCATTTTTCATCACTGTTTTTTCTAATCGTCTTTACTATTCAATTTATTGTTGCTGAAATGATGATTGGAAAAAATGTCCTCAATGAGAAACAAAAACTCGCATAAATCCACCGAATCCCAAAATTTGTTAGTATTAAAATATTCTGATAATAATTCAATGAACAGAAAATATTTTGATGCCTAATTTCCCATTCCTTTCATTTATATTACTTGCAGAGATTTGTGCGTCTACCATTGACCAAATGTAAGCTCCCCCTCCAACAACGAGACCAGACAGTTACTTTCATAAAATATTTATTAATAACAAAATTTTTCATTAAATAAAGATTTTTATAGGTGTTTTCAAAAAAGATTTATAAGTTTAATTAAGTAGTAATAAATGTGTCACGTTAACAAAGCTGCCGGATTGTGGAGTTTGATTAATGAGCGATGAACATCCAAAAATAAATTAGCAATTTATTTATTTGTATTGAAGATTGTTTTCTGACTGAATACTGAAATAAGGCAGAAAAAGTATTACAAATATATTCTTATTCATCTGATCTTAAATATAAAGCTATTTAAAAAATTGAAAAAAATTATCTTATATTTCTTATGCAAAAACATAAAGGCAAGGGTTTAAACTTTAAAGAGATGTAGGGCTAAAATCGAGCATTCAGTCCCTAAAAAGTAAACTCTAAACATATTCTAATTGGAAATATTCAATGGATAAAACAGAAAATAATAAAACAGGAAAAAAAGGTCGAAGAGATTTCTTGAAAATTTTTCTTTCAGGAGGATTATTGGGATTTGCTGCAATTACAATTTATCCAATTATATCGTTTCTTAAACCTCCAAAGCAAACAGAAGTGGAAGTGACCAGTGTAGTTGTTGGAAAAATTGATGATATCAAACCCGGAGAATCTAAAATCATAAGATTTGGTAATAAACCGGTGATCATCATTCATACCGAAGATGATAAATTCAGAGCTTTATCAGCAACCTGCACTCATCTTGATTGCACGGTACAATACAAAAAGGATGAAAAAATTATTTGGTGTGCTTGTCATAACGGCAAGTACGATTTGTATGGTAAAAATGTTTCGGGACCTCCGCCTCGACCATTAGACAAATATAATGTCACAATAAAAAATGATGAATTAATTGTTTCAAAAGATGCATAATCCAATATGGAAAATAAACTAAAAAAAATTTATAAATGGATAGATAACAGAGTACAGCTTGGTGATCTTGTTAATTTTATGAGTAAGAAATACGTTCCTGTTCACAGCCATTCAATCTGGTATTACTTTGGTGGTGTATCCTTATTCTTTTTCATAATTCAGATAGTAACGGGGATTCTATTATTGTTTTATTATAAAGGAAGTGCCGATCTGGCTTATGAAAGTATTCGTTTTATTATGTCTAAAGTTCAATTCGGATGGATGATCAGATCGATACATAGCTGGTCTGCTAATCTTTTTATTCTTAGTGTGTTCATTCATATGTTCAGTGTGTTTTTTGAAAAAGCATACAGGAAACCGAGAGAAATAACATGGATAACCGGTGTATTTATGTTCGTCCTTTCTTTAGCATTTGGATTCAGCGGTTATCTGCTTCCTTGGAATGAACTTGCCTATTTTGCTACCAAAGTTGGAACAGATATAGTTGGAGTTGTTCCTTTTGTCGGTGAACCATTAAAATATTTTCTTAGAGGTGGAGATGATGTAACAGGTGCTACTCTTTCCAGATTCTTCGGTTTTCATGTAGCACTTTTCCCCGGCATTTTTACTTTCTTTTTGATTATTCATTTACTCCTTGTTCAGCGGCAGGGAATGAGCGAGCCGCTGCACTTTAAGAATTTAGAAAAAGATCAGAAAAAAACGATGCCTTTTTTCCCAAACTTTATGTTAAGAGATCTTTTGCTCTGGCTTGTTGTTTTAAATATCCTTGCTATTCTCGCAGTTTTTTTCCCGGCAGAACTTGGATTAAAAGCGGATCCTCTTGCCTCTGCTCCTGCAGGAATCCAGCCGGAATGGTATTTCCTTTTTATGTTTCAAACTCTCAAATTTTTACCCGCTCACGTTTTATTCATTGAAGGTGAAGTATTAGGTGTCCTGCTCTTCGGGCTAGCCGGTTTGTTATGGTTATTGGTTCCGGTTTGGGATAGAAAAAGTGCAAGAGGACAGAACAACCGGTTGATTAATTATATCGGAATATTTTCCGTTCTCTTCATAATTATTCTTACTATCATCGGATGGGTACTAAAATGAAACTCATACCTAAATTTAAATTAATAACCTCAGTTTTAGTCCTGTTTCTTGTTCATTATTCCTATGCGGCTGTTGATCAATGTTTAAAATGTCATAAGGAACTTGATGATAACCCATCAAAATTATTTATTGAAGACGTGCACTATAAAGCCGGATTATCCTGTAAAAGTTGTCATGGTGGAAATTCAAATATTGAAGATATGGAATTATCGATGAGTAAGTCTGAAGGATTTATCGGGGTTCCATCGTTAAATAGTATTTCAGAGATATGCTCAAAATGTCATTCGGATATTGAGTACATGGAAAAGTATAACTCAAATATTAATACAGGTCAGCTCGAAAAATTGAAAGCAGGTGTTCATGGTAAATTATCTGTGAACGGACGTGGAATGATACTTCAATGTATAACCTGTCATAATGCACATGGTATTAAGAAAGTAAAAGATCCCGAATCACCGGTTTATCCGACAAAAATTCCTCAAACATGTAATAAGTGTCATGGTAATGCTTCTTTTATGCAAACTTATAACCCGGGGATTGCAGTTGACCAGTTAACAAAATACCGGACTAGTGTGCATGGTGTTTTAAATTCCAAAGGGAACATAAAGGCTGCCGAATGTTCGAGCTGTCATGGAAGTCATGATATTTTCCCATCAGCAGATGTAAGATCAAAAGTTTACAAATTGAATATTCCCAATACATGCAGTCAATGCCATAGCGATAAAGAATATATGAAGGATTTCCCTATCCCGACAGATCAGTTTGCAAAGTATCAGAAGAGTGTTCATGGCAAAGCTGTATTTGAAAAACAGGATTTATCGGCCCCTGTTTGTAATGATTGTCATGGTAATCATGGCGCGACTCCACCCGGAATTGAATCCATTTCCAAAGTATGCGGTAGTTGCCACGCTTTGAATGCAGAATTATTTTCAGCGAGCCCTCACAAAAAAGCATTTGATGAAAATAAATATCCGGAATGTGAAACCTGTCATGGCAACCACGAAATTCTCATTGCTAAAGATCAGCTTTTAGGAGTGGGGAAGGGTGCAATTTGTCTTAAGTGTCATTCCGAAAATGAAAATCAGAAAGGTTACTTTATAGCGAAGGAGATGAAAAAACTTATTGATAGTTTGATCATTTCAGATTCCATCGCAAAGTATTTGATTTTTCAAGCTGAACAAAAGGGAATGGATGTAGAGGAAATAAAATTTAAACAGCGTGAAATTCACCAGGCACGCTTAGAAGCAAGAACAATTGTCCATTCATTTGATGAAGTAAAATTTAAAGATGTTACAACAAAAGGATTCAAAGCTTCGGAGCTTGTTATTACAGATGCCAATGCAGCTATAGACGAGTTTCACTTCAGAAGATATGGTCTTGGAATAGCGGTAGTCATAATATCTTTTTTAATAGTGATTATATTCTTTTACATAAAGAAAATAGAAAAGAACTAAATCATTTAAACCATATTTCATAAGGTGAATTATGAGTAGTACAATCGAAAGCAACGAGATTACCAGATTAGTTAAAATGATTGACAGCGTTAATGCAAGGTTATCTGCTATTGAAGCGGCTATGAATTTACCTAAATCCGATGAGCCTGATTCGAATGAACCAGAAGTAATAGCCATTCCAAAAGAAAGCAGTGAGGAATTAGAATTCAGACTTGGAGAACAATGGTTTGGCAAAATTGGCATAATCGCATTTCTGCTGGCTGTCTTTAACTTTTTAATACTTCCGTTTGAAAGCATTCCTCAGCAAATCATCCTGTCTCTTGGATTTATAATATCTTCAGTTTTAATAGCATCTTCTATTGTAAAGGCTAGGTTGTTGAAAAATCTGGCTGGCTATACTATGGGGAGCGGATTAATACTATTATATGTATCAACATTAAGACTCCACTTCTTTACCTCCGATCCTGCTTTAAACAGTAAAGTTGTTTTATTAATTCTACTCTTTATAGTTGCAGGAATAACTTTAGGTTTAGCTCTAAAAAAAGAATCTGTATATGTGGCTTTATTGGCATTATTATTTTTTTGTACTGCTGCACTTATTTCAGATTTTCCAATCTTAATATTTGCTGCACTTATCATTGCCGGAATAGGAGTGAGCTATCTGGACAAAAAGAACGATTGGAGCATCTTAAGCATAATCGCAATTATTTTTACATATGTCGTTCACCTTCTTTGGTATTTAAATAATCCGATGCTTGGTAAAGAAATGATGATAATTCAGAATTGGAATCTTAATCTTCTGGTTATATTAGTGTATTTGTTCATTTATGGTTCTGCTAATGTAAATAAAGTGTCGGATGAAGCTGATGATCTTTATGCTTTACTAAAAACAACTTTTAATTCAATCGGAGGCTTCGGATTATTTCTTTTCATTTCACTCAATTCAAATTATAATAATGCTGGCTTACTAAATTTGGGATTGTCTATAGTTCTGCTGTCACTTGCAGCGCTGCACTGGACAAAACAAAAAAGTAAATATTCTACATTCCTATATTCTATGCTCGCTTATGCATCCTTAAGTGTTTCGATTATTTTAACATTTTCATCTCCTGATTATTTTATTTGGTTATGCTGGCAAAGTTTAGCTGTTGTTTCAACAGCGCTTTGGTTTAGATCTAAATTTATAGTAGTAGCAAATTTTTTCATATTCCTTTTAATTTTCCTAGCTTATTTAGTCAGTGCGGAAAATATTTCAGCCAGTGCATTGAGTTTTGGTGTTGTGGCACTAATAAGCGCAAGAATAATGAACTGGCAGAAGGAAAGACTTGAACTTAGAACTGAAAATTTAAGAATTGCCTATCTGATTGTGGCATTCCTGATAATACCATTTGTTTTGTATGGTAATCTGCCATCTCAGTTTGTCGGCATTTCCTATATCGCTTTAGCTTTTGTGTATTATTTATTCGGTAAACTCATAAATAATAAGAAATACAGATTGATGGCTTCCGGAACTTTAATTCTTTCTCTTGTATACATTTTTGTCTTCGGATTAACCAGTTCAGATACAACTTATAAAATATTTTCTTTTCTTCTTGTCAGTATTGCACTGGTAATAATTTCAATCGTTTATGCTAAAGTAAGAGCTAAGGAAAAGTTAGTAGTAAATAAAAGTAATTAATTAAAGATATTCTCATTATCCTAAATCTATGAATATAGCAACTAATCATTAGCAGGGAAAATTAAGAAGCTCCGGATTATTTCGGAGCTTTTTTATTATTGTTTGCCAGGTACAAACTGTCGCCAATCATCAAGTTTACTTGACAATGATTAAAAATTATTGTCTGTTTCACTCTGTAATTTATCTCTACTTAGAGAGAGCAAGAGTTTTAGGGTTTAGTTACTGATACTTTCCGAAGATAACACCAAGAATACTCTCACCAAGCAGACCTGCTGTTAAGTAATATTTCTATTAATAACATTTTGGGAGGTCGCTATGAAAAAGTTTTTAGTTCTATTGCTCTTTATCTACTTCTGGGCTCCAAC
>CAZECH010000129.1:0-8045 GCA_964510675.1 uncultured Ignavibacteriaceae bacterium | reverse complement strand
TTAATCATCCTGAGTGATGATTTCATATTTTTAACATCAGTGTAAGGTCCAAAATATTTTGAGCCGTCTCTTATTACTCTTCTTGTAGGATAAACACGCGGGTAAGGTTCCTTTGTTACTTTTATAAATGGGTAAGATTTATCATCCTTGAGGTTAACATTATATCGCGGTCTGAATTTTTTTATAAGATTATTTTCAAGGACGAGAGCTTCAATCTCATTATCAGTAACAATCAATTCAAAGTCATCAATCTTCTTAACTAAAATTGCAGTTTTGGGTGAAGGAATATTTTCGTGGAAATAACTTCTTACCCTGCTCTTAAGATTATTGGCTTTACCAACATAAATAACCTTTCCCTTATCATTAAAGAACTGATAAATTCCAGGTTTATCGGGAAGGTTTTTAAGTTTCGTTTCTACTTTTGAGTCCATTCTGGTTTGGTGAAAATAAATAACACTTTCAATTAAAAATACGTGAAAATAAATCATTAAGAAATGAAATTTCAATTCGGTCAGCAGGCTTCCAAAATACATTGCAGGAACTTCATTAACGATGTTCTAATGGTATTGGCAGAAATAAAAAAGCCCGCAACCTGGCGGCTGAGGGCTTAGATTCCTTATAACCAAAAGGCAGGGGAGAACCTTTTGATAAGAATCCGTAGTAAAGATAAAGAAAATATTTGTTAAAAAGCAACTAATTCCCTTTATCAACATGGTTTTATCTCTAAAAATACTCAGGCATCTTTTTCTGAGTTTACTTTACTTGTTTGAAGTGAGATAATACGGGAATCTTTTCCTTTTACTAGAAAACTGTTTGCGATGCTGGCAAAAGAAATCTAACTTTTAAAAATACAGGCTTCTTTCTGGTTTGTTAAACCGATAGTCTTATCCTTGACCTTCAATTATCTCAATATATGACTTGTGTATCATTCCTTCATAAAAAGAATCAAATAGTCTTGACAAATCAATAAGGGCAAACTGATTGCCTCCGAACATAAGAGTAATTGTCGGGCGGTATAGTCCTTCTATTTTTAATTCTTGTCTTGCAATAGGTATTTCTGAATTTTTTATAATATTTATCAAAATGCTTGTGGAATATGATCTGGTCCCTGTGAAGTATGTTATTTTATCAAGAGATATAATTGATTTATCACATTCCCAATATTTAGCAAGTTGTGCGGCGATATCATTCAAATATTGCAATGCATCTTTTCTGAATCTGATTTCCTTTTCAAGTTCAGATTCAAAATGTTTTAAGATTTTATCATATTTACTCACGTGGATATTCTCCCTTATAATTTAGTAAATAAAATATAAGTTTAATTTAATGAAAAAGGAAACTCTCACTAAAAAGAGAGTTTGACGGTTGAAGAATATCCAAGGTAATTAAATTATCTTAGCATAAATAGAATCGGGATCGTTATCTGAACCTTAACAGGTTCCCCTTTATTCCAGCCAGGTTTTTAAATTTAGTTTTTAGGATTGGGGTTCCTTGTGGATATGTAACAATTCAGATTACAGAGACTTTATTAAATTCCTTTATATCATGAAGTGGTTTTCGAAAAGAAAAATGCGAAATAACAAGGAAAAATTATAGAAAAGAGGTCTAATCCTTCAGTACTGTGTTCTTTGCAATTACAACAATACCGCTTTCTGTTACTGTAAATTTTTTCTTATCGCCCTCAAGGTCAAATCCAATTTCATAAGCTTCGGGAACGGTAACATTTTTATCAATAATTGCACGCCTTATTCTTGCGTGCCTCCCAATGCTGGTGTTGTTCATAATAATAGAATCGGTAACATAGCTGAAACTGTTAACCCTTACATTCGGTCCAAGTAAGGATCTTTCAACAAGTCCTCCTGAAACAATTGAACCATCGCATATAAGAGAATTTAAAGTCCGGCCGACTCGTTCGCCTTCGTGGGAGACAGTTTTTGCGGGAGGGAACTGGTACTGGTAAGTTCTCATTGGCCAGCTGATATCATAAAAATTAAACTCAGGTGTAATACTTATTAAATCCATGCTTGCTTCAAAATAACTATCAATTGTTCCTATATCTTTCCAGTAAGGTTTCATCTTTTTGTTTTCATCAAAAAATTTGTAAGCATATACTTTAAGATTTGATTTAACCATATATGGAATTATATCCCGTCCAAAATCATGGTTTTTAATATTCTTCTGATCCATTTCAGTAAGTACATCTCTCAGAACATTTGCATTAAAGACATAGATTCCCATATTAACAAAAGAAAAGTCCGGGTTATCAGGTATAACCGGAGGGTCAACAGGTTTTTCAATAAATGAATTTACAGTGTGGTCTTTATCAACTCCAACAATACCGAACCTATGAGCTTCATCTTTCGAAGCCTCAACACAAGAAATTGAAAGATCGGCTCTCATATCTATATGATTTTGGATGAACTTTAAATAGTCCATCTTGTAAATATGATCACCACCCAAGATCAGAACCCACCGGGCTTTTCTATCATTTGCAAATAAATTTAAATTCTGGTAGATGGCATTTGCAGTACCAAGATACCAGTCATTATTCATTTTTCTTTGCGGAGGGATTGAGTAAATGTACTCACCGAGCTCCGGGTTAAAAATACTCCATGCCTCAAGTAAATGTTGATTAAGAGAATCCGATTTATACTGTGTCAAAACATAAATTCTCCTAAAGCCGGAATTGAGGCAATTTGATAATGCGAAATCAATAATCCTGTATTTACCTCCAAATGGAACTGCCGGTTTACTGCGCTGTGCCGTAAGTGGGTATAATCTTTCTCCCTGCCCACCGGCTAATAACATTGTTACTGTATCTCTAAGTATTGATGAGCCGGGGAAAATCATATATTTTCTTTTTGTTCTTTATCATTAATATATTGAATTATGATTTGATTGGCAATTTTACAAATTGTTAAATTGTAAGTGTGGCTTTTTTAATGTATTAATAATCTGATATGAAATTAAAAACTAAAACAAATGTATTCTCTTTTGGAGTTTTTGCTCTGTTTTTTATTGTAGGTTGGGAATTTGGCTTTTCTCCTATAAAAAATTCATTTGATATAATTAATGAAAACGCAAAAGTTGTTGAGGAGAAACTGTTTGGTCTTCCGCAAATATTTACTCCAACAAATTATATTTCCGATAACCAATACAAAACCGATATACTTCATTATGATTTGAGCTTTGACCTCAATTCTGAAAAAAAATTGCTGAAAGGCAAAGTTGTAATTACCGGGGTGGTATTAGGAGCTAATGTTTCTAATCTTGACCTTAACTTTTACGATAATCTGAAAATCAATTTTCTATCTCTTAATGGAAAGGAAATTCCTTATATCCATAAAGGGACAAAATTATCTGTTCCTTACAAGGAAGAAAAATCCGACACATTCCAAGTAGAAATTATTTATGAAGGTACACCTAAAAGAATGGGACTTTCTGCTTTTGTTTTTGGAGAAATTAATAACAGGAAGGTTGTTTATAATTTAAGTGAACCAACTTTTGCTTCTACCTGGTTCCCCTGTAATGATATTCCTTATGATAAAGCTTTGGTTGATGTGCATATAACTAATGATTCGTTATTTACGTCAGTCTCAAATGGAATTTTAGTCTCGGAAAAAATAATGAACGGAAGAAAAACAGCACACTGGAAAACTTTATATCCTATATCAACATATCTTATTTCACTTTATTCATCGGAATATGTGAATTATACCGATTACTATTATTCCAACATAAGTGATGATTCATTGCCGATTGAATATTATGTCTTCCCGGAACACCTTGATAATGCCAAAAAAGATTTTGCGGAGCATCCTGAAATGATTGAATTTTTTGCTGATATTTTTGGTGAATATCCTTTTATAAAAGAGAAGTATGGTGTTGCAGAATTTTTATGGCAGCTTGGTGCAATGGAACATCAGACAATCACAGGGATTGGTTCCAACTTTGTAAGCGGCAGAAAATATTTTAATGACATTTATGTTCATGAACTTGCCCACCATTGGTTTGGTAATGCGGTTGGACCTAAATCCTGGAAAGATATATGGTTAAATGAAGGTTTTGCAACTTATTGTGAGGCTCTTTATTATGAACACAAAGCCGGATTTGATGGACTTAAATCATCCATGCTTTCGAAGTATTATACTAATTTTTCGGGCAGGCTTTACGATCCGGGTGATGATCTTTTCAGCATAACAATTTATAATAAAGGAGCCTGGGTTTTACATATGCTCCGGTGGGAAGTTGGTGATTCAACCTTTTTCAATATTCTCCGTCAATATTTTGATGAGTATAAATATAAATCCGCTTCAACAGAGGATTTTATTTCAGTCTGTGAAAAGATATCCGGAAAAGATCTAACTAAGTTTTTTAATCAGTGGGTTTATGAAGGTGACGACCAGATTAAAATGAAACTTGAATGGACAGTCGATTCGAGAAAGAATAATAAGGTTACTGTAAAAATTGAATGTAATCAGCTACAGGAAAGTTATAAGGAATTTAATTTTCCTTTGGAAATTCAGTTTGTTGATAAAAAAGGGAAATACCAGGTTGAGAAATTCTATATTGATTCAAGACAAAAAACTTTTCTTTATGAATTGGATTTTGAGCCATTTATTATTGCGGCAGACTACAACAACTGGCTGTTAGCCGACATAAATGTTAACCGGAAATAATAACTTTTATTTTCATAGTACTGTTACGTAAATTACACCTAAAATATTAAACGATTTGTGAATAATACTTACCTTTTTATTTCCGATATCCATCTTGGACTTAGAAGCAAGATTGAAGAGAATCAAAAAGAAAGAATGCTTGTTAAATTTTTGCAGTATGTTAAAAATAACTGCAGTGAGCTTTTTATTCTGGGAGATTTATTTGATTTCTGGTTTGAATATAAACGTGTTTACCAGAAAGGATTTTTCAGAACTCTAACTGCCCTCCAGGATATTGTTGAGAAAGGAATTAAAATTCACTATATAATTGGCAACCATGATTTTATGCACAAAGATTTCTTTGAAAAGGAAATTGGTGTTAAGTTGTATGAGAATGAAATTATCACTGAATTAAATAATAATAAATTCTATCTTGCACATGGTGATGGACTTGTAAAGAATGATCTCGGCTATAAAATTCTTAAACAGGTTTTGAGGAATAAAAAAATTCAGAAAGCATATTCATTAATTCATCCGGATTTAGGTATATGGCTAGCAAGCAGAACAAGCAAATCAAGCAGAGGTTATACTTCTAAAAAGAAGTATGGAGATACGGATGGACTATATGAATTTGCAAAGCAAAAGATTGAACAGGGATTTGAATATGTTCTTTTAGGACATGCTCACAGGAGATATTATAAAGAATATAATAAAGGTTTTTATATAAACCTTGGTTCCTGGCTTGATGCTCCTTGTTATGGAATCTTTAAAGAAAATAAATTTGAAATAATTGATTGGAATTGAGAGAATGGCAAAAAGAAAAAATTCCGATAGTGATTTGAAAAGATATTTTAATGATTCTACTTATAGAAATAAAAAGAGTTCATCAAAGGGTAATGGGAAAAAAACAAAGCTAATAATTCTCTCAGTTATTGGTATGCTTTTTTTAGCTTTACTTATTTATATAATTAGTGGTTTGCCTTCTCTTGAAGAGTTAGAAAATCCACGTCCTCAGCTTGCAAGCAAAGTATTTACTTCAGATGGAGAATTGCTTGGACAGTTCTTTATAGAAAACAGGATTGAAACTGATATTGACAGCCTTCCTCCTTATTTAATTGATGCATTGATTGCAACAGAAGACAGGCAATTTTATGATCACTGGGGAGTTAATCTGTCAAGGTTTTTCAAGGCAATGGTTAAAAATGTATTTACATTTTCGCGTGAAGGTGCAAGCACAATTACTCAGCAGCTTGCAAAGAATTTGTATGAGCTAAAATCTTCGGATGAGAATTCTTTTGAAACTGTGATCAGAAAAATCCGTGAATGGATATCAGCAATCCAAATTGAAAAGAATTACACGAAGAAAGAGATATTGGAACTGTACCTTAACGTTTCATACTTTGGAAGAAGTGCTTACGGAATCGAATCTGCATCTAAAGTATATTTTAATAAGAAAGCTATTGACCTTACAATTCCTGAATCCGCTTTATTCATTGCTTTACTTAAATCCCCGGTATTTTATGATCCGATAAATAAGGTTCAAAGTGCAACAAACCGACGCAATTTTGTAATGTATAATATGGTTGTTACAGGGAAATTAAGTAAAAGTGATTACGAGTATCTAAAGCAACAGCCAATCAGTCTTGCTTCAGAAAGAATTGGTGGGTCTATCACTGAAGCCCCTTACTTTATGGAATATATAAGGCAGCAGCTTACACCTATTGCAGATAAATATGGTTTTGATTTGTACAGGGGTGGATTGAATGTCTATACAACTCTTGACATGAGAATGCAGAAAATTGCAAACCGTGTTATGTCAAAACATCTTGCGGAATATCAAATTCTGTTCGATAAAAATTGGAAGTGGGATAAGAATAAAGATATCTTATCTATTCTTGTCGACAAAGCAATTAAAAATAATAGCCAGTATAGAAATGCAGCAGATAGAGAAGATAAAGCAAAAATTTATAACAGGTTAAAAGCGAGTCAGAGTTTTATTGATTCTGTGAAGAAAGCAGAAGCTACAGTCCAGGCAGGATTCGTGGTAATTGATCCTGTCACGGGGTACATTAAAGCGCTTGTTGGAGGAGAGAATCAATATTTTGGAAGAGGATTAAATCATGTTACAGGAATTAAAAGACAGCCGGGTTCATCCTTTAAACCTATCGTTTATACTGTAGGAATAGATAATGGATATTCTCCTGCATATACTCTTCTTAACCAGAAATTTAATTATAATGGTTGGTCACCGGAAAATTCCAATCTTGAATATGGTGGATATATAACTTTACGTGAGGCGCTTGCTTATTCAATTAATGTTATTGCCGGTAGATTAACAATTGGTGAAATTGCTCCACCAAACCAGGTTCTTAAATATGCTGAGAGAATGGGAATACATTCGAAGTTAAATGCTTATCCTTCAATTGCTCTTGGTACTTCTGAATTAAGCCCTCTTGAATTGACATCTGCTTACGGAACAATTGCAAACAATGGTGTTCATGTAGAACCAATATCAGTACTAAAAGTAGAAGACAGGAATGGAATTCTTATTGCCGATTTTGCACCTGAATATACAGAAGCAATTTCTCCACAAACTGCTGCTGTAATGACAAGCTTGCTTCAGGACGTAGTGAATTATGGTACAGGTGCAGGGGTAAGAAGATATTTCCAATTTCCTGCAGCTGGAAAAACAGGCACAACACAAAATTATTCCGATGCATGGTTTGTTGGGTTTACTCCTAATCTCGTTGCCGGTGTTTGGGTTGGTTTTGATGATCACAGAGTCAAGTTTACTAACTGGTATGGGCAGGGTGCGAGAGCAGCTTTACCTATCTGGGCTATGTTTATGGAAGCTGCTTATAAAGAATTGGATTTGCCGTTAGAGTATTTTCATACTGCTGAAGGAGTTGATACTGTTAAATTCTGTAAAGAAACAATGAACCTTGGTGATACTCGTTTAGCAACGGATAATTGTCCTGAAGTTGTAACAGATATTGTTCTCAGTAAAAACATTCCTCAGTCTTGTGAGATTCATTCAGGTGGAGCAAAAATAAAACGTGAAGACAGAAGAGGAGATACGGGGTGGTGAGAATTCTTAATGAATAATTACAAAATTAAAAATGGACAAGTAAAAATAAAGATAGAATTTAGAACATTTAATTGTTAATTTTTAATTATTCATTTTTTTAGCCATAGGTTGATCCGCCTTTGGCGGAGCTTATTAAGCCCGGATGGTGGAATTGGTAGACACGCTAGGTTCAGGGTCTAGTCCGAGCAATCGGGTGGGGGTTCGAGTCCCCCTTCGGGCACATTCTATCAGTTTTCGGAATTAGCTTAATGAAAAACTTTTCTCTCTTGGAATAGATGCCTGGTGGCTAGATTCGGTTG
>CAZECH010000128.1:0-8046 GCA_964510675.1 uncultured Ignavibacteriaceae bacterium | reverse complement strand
ACCCATCCTTTAATAGGACAAATAATTGAAGATCTTAATCTTAAAGAACAACTTGTTTATGCTAATAAAGAAGGTAACAAAAGATATATCCTCAGAAATAATCAGCTTTATCCTCTGCCAATGTCGCCGCCTGCTTTCCTAAAAACAAAACTTTTCTCACCTTCAGCTAAATTAAGATTAATGGCAGAACCATTTATCGGAAGATCGAAAGATGGTTATTACCAAAGCATATCAGAGTTTGTTACAAGAAGGCTTGGAAAAGAATTTCTTGATTATGCGATCAATCCTTTTGTTGCCGGAGTTTATGCTGGTAACCCGGAAGAGCTGAGTGTTAAATCTGCTTTCCCAAAATTATATGAGCTTGAAGAAAAATATGGCGGATTGATTATCGGAACAATCCGAAGTATAAAAGAAAGAAAAAGAAGAGCAGAAAAATCCAAGCAAAGTGCAAAGATGCTTTCGTTTAAAGATGGTATGCAGGTATTACCGAATGCTCTGGCAAAGCATCTTGCAGAAAAGGTTAAACTTCATAGTGAAGTAACATCAATTAAAAAAGATGGTAATTGTTTTAAGATTGATTATATGCAGGATGGCGAACCACGAATTATCGAATCCAATAAAATTATCTCAACGGTACCTGCTTATGCTGCAGTAAATCTTTTCAATCATTTTGATAATGGTTTGACAAAGCATTTAAATGAAATTTACTATCCACCGGTTCTTGTTCTTTATCTTGCATACAAAAAGACTGATATTGGTCGGCTATTAGATGGATTTGGTTTTCTAATTCCTTCTAAAGAAAAGAAATCTTTTCTTGGTGCAATATGGAGTTCTGTTATTTTCCCAAACAGAATTTTAAATGGAAATGGTGCTGAAAACAAAGTAGTTTTTACTCTATTTGTTGGCGGGGCAAGAAATCCTGAAATAGGCAGTATTGATAAAGAGATCTTAATCGGAAAAGTGAGAAAAGAATTTGAAGAGATAATGAAAATCACTGGCGAGCCGGTATTTCAAACGTACAAATATTGGAGTAAAGCAATTCCACAATACAATATTGGTTACATTGAACATGACAGATATTTTGATGAGTTTGAGAAGAAAAATCCCGGAATAATTTTAAGTGGTAATTATCGCGGTGGAATTTCTGTTGGGGATTGTGTAAAAAACTCGGAGAGTGTTGTTAATAAAGTGACATAATAATTTATCTCGGGAATTATTCATTGTTAATTCTTAATTGTTAATTTGAACGGAGTGAATGTATGGCCTCTTATCCAACTAAAAGATTAAGACGTTTAAGGTATAACCCGTTGATTCGGGATATGATGAGAGAAACCGAACTTTCGAAGAATGATTTTATCTACCCTCTGTTTGTTATTCCCGGAGAAAATGTGAAGAAGGAAGTAAAATCAATGCCGGGAGTTTACCAGCTTTCAATTGATAATCTTGTTAAGGAATGTAAAGAAGTTGTTTCACTCGGAATTCCTGCTGTAATTCTTTTTGGAATCCCCAAAAACAAAGATGAAAAAGGTTCGGAAGCTTATGACCCGGAAGGAATAATCCAGAGAGCTGTAAGAGCAATTAAATCTGAAGTAAAGAATCTTCTCGTAATTACTGATGTGTGTATGTGTGAATATACTTCTCACGGGCATTGTGGTTTGTTAAACGGGGAAGAAATCCTGAATGATGAAACTGTTGAGCTACTTGCTAAAGAATCATTAACACATGCGCAGGCAGGGGCTGATATTATTGCCCCATCCGATATGATGGATGGAAGAGTTGCAGCAATACGAAAAATTCTTGATGAAAATGGATTTACAAAAATCCCTATTATGAGCTATGCGGCCAAATATGCTTCCGGTTATTATGGCCCATTCAGAGATGCAGCTGAATCTACTCCTGCTTTTGGGGACAGACGCTCCCATCAAATGGACATTGCAAATGCTTTAGAAGCTTTACGTGAAGTTGAATCAGATATTGAAGAAGGCGCCGATATTGTAATGGTAAAACCTGCCGGACCTTATCTCGATATAATCAGAAGAGTTAAAGATAAATTCGGAATGCCTACTGCTGCTTACCAGGTAAGCGGAGAATATGCAATGATAAAAGCTGCTGGACAAAATGGCTGGATTGATGAAGAAAGAGTAATGATTGAATCTCTGACTGCAATTAAAAGAGCGGGTGCTGATATGTTCCTGACATACTTTGCAAAAGATGCCGCAAGATATCTTGATAGAATTAAGAAATAATACACGTATAGAAATCCCCTGAAGGGGATTTCTATAACTTATCAACCCTTATTTCATCAATAATAATTTTACAGAATAATTTTTCTCGGGTGTTGTTACGATAAAGAAATAGATACCCGATGCTATTGAATACCCATCATCATTTTTTCCATCCTATTTAAATTGATGCTCTTTGTGATCAGAAATCAAATCCGGGTTAAATGTCTTAACTAATTGTCCAAGAATATCATATATCCTGAAAGTTAAATTATCAGGATTAGACAATCCGGGTAATTTTACATTTAAGTTAATTTGATTATTAAATGGATTTGGGTAAGCACTTACAAGAACGGAATCGTTTTCTGTTTCAAGTGAATCATTAACATCACCAGGCAAGTCGGATTCATCATAACAATCATAGCAAACTATCCCACCTTGTTCGGGTTCAAGACATAAAAAGGCAGAGTATATTGATAGAACTCTTTCTCTAATACTATAATTTACAATTTCATCTACAACATCATTTGTCTGTGTTTGATTTTCTAAATATTTGATATAATTACCTGTCCACGCTTCCTCATTTAGACTATCCGAAGCAAATACTTCTTCTTCAGAGAATGTAAATGTTTGAGAAAACGGTGTTGAATTATATACTCCCGAGGCTTCAATAATAAATGGAAGATTGCCTATAAATTTACCAACTTGTAAAATAGGTTTATTAAGATAAACTGAATTTATATTCAAGTCTAATGTATAACGTCCATAACAAAATCCATCCTGAAGTTTTGTATGTAAATCGAACGAACTTATAAAACCGCTTAAAGATTGGAATGCCGAAGACATTATGCCGGATAAAGAACCTTCCGAAAATAATAATCTGAAATAATTTGCTGTGGTTAACCTGGTTATATTTGAGTAAAAATATTCATTGCCATAATAAGATCGTTCTCCAAACCAATAATAATTGTAATTCTGATTTTGATAATCAACAACATGTATTGGTAAAGTCGGGCTCATAAGATCTAACAAATCATCAATAAGATCATTAGCTACATTATAATCCCCCACCTGATCAGAATTGGAAATAAGTAAAAGACTTCCATCATTTCCATTATTTTTTACAAAATCAATTCCATTTCCAAGCAGAGTGGGCAAATTACTATAATTCGCTATCTGATCTATATCAATATTTTGAAAAGTGTTTTCAATTGTTGCAGAATCAGCCACCATCCAGTTTTCGCTGACTCGTTGAATATTGATTCCGGAGAAAATAATATTAAAAGAATCTTTACTTGAAAAATTATTAAGAAGCTGAGATTTCAGATTGCTGATTATATCGATTTTTGAATAAGTGCTTTTAGAAAAATCATAATCTATCAAGATAGCTGCTTTGTATGATGTTGATATATCAAGCGCTTTAGATGGAAGAAAAGCCAACTGATAGATTCCTTCATTCTCATTTTCAAATTTACCTACATACAATCCATTTCTGAATGGTGCATCTATAGAAAAATTAACTGTACTTTGAATTGCTTCAAATGGAAGAACTGCTTCCATGTAATCACCCAATAAAGAATCATTTTGGCTTATAAATTCTATTTCTGGGAATTCGACAATTCCTGGATTTTGCCAATTTTCATCTAACCAGGCAAGAACATGAAATTTCGAAAGTGGATTATAATATGACACACGTAATAAATTAGTTGGTATTGGCGACAGAACACTAGTTGCATTCCATTGAGCAGGACAGAGATAAGTTATTTTAACCTTTCTTTCCCCGTCTCCAGCCATTGGAAATATTCTTAATTCATAATTGTTTTGTCCTCTTTTAAATAAAATTGAAGGATCTCTCCTTCTGTTTACAATTTCCTCATATATTTCTGCAGCAGTCCACTGATCCATAATTTCAGCCCGTATTATTTCATCATCAATCCAAAGCCATGAATCATGAACAATTGCATTTTCAGGTAGATCAAAATAGAATTGTACTTCAAGAGTATCGGAATTACTAAAACCTAAATTTCGAGCTGAAAATGTAAGGTAAATCCCATATTCCATATAAATTCCCTGTGGCTTAATAGAAACAACTGCTTCTTCAATTGTTCCTGGTCCTTGATTCCATGGGTTTTGTGGATCCTGCACATATAGCCCATCGTATGGAAATAAATTGGTTGTTAAAAGAAATAAAACGAATAGTAACTTTTGGATGGATTTCATTTTTGACCCCTTTCTAAAAAGAAACTAATAATATTCTTGATTTCTCTGGAAAATATACTAAGAATTGCTAATATTTTCTACTAATTCTTTTTTATTATGAAAACTGCTTATTTCAGATTTTATGAAGAACTCAACGATTTCCTTCCGCTTGAAAAAAGAAAAATAAGATTTGAGAAGAACTTTACTGGCAGAACTTCTGTCAAAGATATGATTGAATCTTTCAGTATTCCTCATATAGAAGTTGATTTGATCCTGGTTAATGGCAAGTCCGTTGATTTTTCTTATCTTTTAAATGATAAAGATAAAATAAGTGTTTACCCTGTTTTTGAATCATTTGATATTTCGGAAGTTCAGCATCTTAGATCACGGCCTTTACGTGAGCCCAAATTTGTTCTTGATGTTCATCTTGGAAAACTTACAAGATATATGCGGATGATGGGATTCGATTCAATCTATAAAAATAATTATGAAGATGATGAGCTTGTAGGGATATCTCTTAATGATAGAAGAGCTATTCTTTCAAGAGACAGAAAGATTTTTAAAAGAAATGAAGTGACCCATGGTTATTGGGTAAGAAATGAAAATCCAGAAGAGCAGTTAAAAGAAATTGTTGAAAGATTCCATCTTAAAAATGATATTAAAGAATTCTCAAGATGCCTTGAATGCAATACAATTTTAGTTTCTATTAATAAAGAAAGAATAATCAGCAGGCTGCCTGAAAAAGTAAAGGAATGGTGTGATGAATTTTTTCTGTGCAATCATTGTGACAGAATTTATTGGAAAGGAAGTCATTACGAGAAAATGGAAAAATTAATCTCGAGAATTAAAGATAATTTTTGATATTAATTTATTCTATTTTTGTTAAAGTCTAATTATATCAAACTCTTTTATGAAAAAATATCTTTTTCTAATTAATATTCTGTTTACTCTAATCAGCCATTATCCCCAAACGGAGGGAAAAGAATATTTCTTTGTTTTTCTTAACTCAAATCCTGACAGAGAAAATCTTCCCGAAGGTAAAGTACTGGAACTTCAGGAAGGGCATATGAATAATATTGGTCGTCTTGCAAAAGAAGGGAAGTTAATAGTTGCTGGCCCTGTAAAAGGCGGCGGCGGAATTTTTATTCTTTCTGCTGCTTCTTTAGATGAGGCTTATGGATATCTTGGAACCGATCCTGCAATTAAAGCTAACCGGTTTAAACTTGAGGTTTATCCAATGGAGATCCTCGCGGGCAACATATGTACTGTAAAAGAAGATGATTTTGAAATGATAAACTATTCGCTTATAAGATATGCGGATAGTATTTCGTTTAAAGAAGAGGATAAGATTTTGGTTTCAATAAAATTTAAAGGAAGCACCAATGGCGTGATCATCTTAAATTATGATCTTGAAAAAGGAACCGAAAAAGAATTAAATCATTTTTTTTCTACAGATAGCCTTGTTTATTTTAAAACTCTTTGGGCGGCAAAGGGGAGTTTTTGTAAATAGAGTTTTTATGGGTTAATTTTTTTGAGTTTAGTTTGCTTTCTCATTTGCTTAATTTAATGCCTATAGTAATTCCGTTAATATTATTTGAATATAGCCCTGTAATATGTCGTTCATTCTTAGAATTATTCTTGCCTTCCTTGTAATTTTTATTCTCGAATTTTACTTTAGGAAAAAAATTATAACTGCTGTAGTTGCAAATTTTTCTAAAGCAAATCCTAAAATTTTAAAAAGAATTTTCAGGATATTTCTTCTTTATATCAACATATACCCGATTTTTCTCATAACAGCCTGGCTGCTATCAGGACAAACAAGAGTAACTTTACCCGAAGGAATGTGGTTTCACTATCTTGTAATTTATCCATTCTGGGTAAGTATAATTCTTATCATTCAATCTTTTTTAATTTTATTTCCAATTGATATTGTTCGCTGGATATTTTATCCATTCTATAAAAAGCATAAAATAAAAATACTTTCATATCAGCATAAAGTTACACTCACTGTAATTGGCTTTTTCATTCTTTATGTGCCCGGAAGAATTATTTACGATTATTATTCTGTCTCAACAAGGATTAAAGAGTTCAAAGTGGAAAATCTTCACCCGGATTTGCAAGGATTAAAAATCGCTTTGATCGCAGATATTCAGGCCGACAGATATACTGACAGAACCCGACTTGAAAAATTTATTGAGAGGGTAAATTCAACAAATCCCGATCTGGTTCTAATAGGAGGAGATCTTATTACGTCTACTCCTGATTATATTAATCTTGCTGCAGAAATGGTTGGCAATATCAAATCAAAGTATGGTGTTTATTCCTGTGTTGGCGATCATGATCATTGGTCTTACAGGGATGATACACAAAAAAGTGTAAGAGAAATGACGGAAGCTCTGGCAAAGCACAATGTAGTAATGATTGATAACGATAAGCTGGATTTGAAAATTGGCAATGCTATTGTCAGGACAACATTTGTAACTTACACTTATGTAAATAAAATTGAAACCGATAGACTAGATAGTCTTCTTAATGAAGATCAATATGATTTAAAAATTCTTCTCGTTCATCAACCAGGAGAGTATTTAATTCAAAAAGCAAAAGAATATGATTATGATTTATTTCTTGCCGGTCATACTCATGGCGGGCAAGTAACGTTTCTTTTCCCATTTATTAAAATTACTCCAACCATGTTTGAAACAAGATATACCCGGGGAGATTTTTACTTTGACAATATGCTTATGATTGTTACAAGAGGTCTTGGAATGTCGCTTGTTCCGTTCAGATATAATTCAACTCCGGAAGTTACTATAATAGTATTAAGTAATAAGTAAACTTTTCTCTTATTATTTTTAAAGAATTCTTAAAATTATAAACGGAGAATTAAATGCAGATTAACTTAACAACTCCAGCTTTACTTTTCCCGGCTATAACACTTCTGCTTCTTGCATATACTAACCGCTTTTTAACAATTGCAACATTGATTCGAACTCTTCATTCAAACTATAAAGCTAATCAAGATGCGACCATTCCGGGCCAGATAAAAAATCTAAGGAAAAGAGTTCATCTCATAAAGCAAATGCAGGCTGTCGGCGTGGCGAGTTTGTTTTTATGCGTGCTGTGCATGTTTGTTCTTTTTGCTGGATGGATTATTCTCGGAAAATATATTTTTGGTATCAGCCTTATGCTTCTACTCTGGTCTCTTGGACTTTCATTAAAAGAAATTTCTATTTCTGTTGAAGCATTAGAGCTTCATCTCAGCGATATTGAACATCCGGGTGAAAACAAATAAATTTTTATCTCCCTTGATTTATAAAATTGATTTCGGTTATCTTAAGCCTAAGAAAAATAATATTTGACTATGATAAAACTGCTTCGCGCAACAACAGACAATATAGAGGCAATAACAGAAATTTATAATGAAGCTGTTCTAACAACAACAGCAACATTCGATACCGAACCGGTTTCTTTAGATGAACAGAGAATATGGTTCGCACAGCATAACGAAAAATTCCCGATTTTTGTTGCAGAAAAATCAGGTAAGACAATTGGCTGGGCTTCATTAAGCAAGTGGTCCGGCCGTTGTGCTTACTCAGATACAGCCGAAATATCTATCTACATAAAA
>CAZECH010000127.1:0-8085 GCA_964510675.1 uncultured Ignavibacteriaceae bacterium | reverse complement strand
CAGTGGGAGAGGAAAAAATTATATTGGGTTTGCACCCGGTTCAAGACACTTTACTAAAATGTGGCCGAAAGAATATTTCATAAATCTCGCCAGTAGTTTAAACGACAAAGGCTACACAATTATCTTATTCGGTGGGAATGATGATAGAATAATTTGCGAAGAAATTTCATTGGCTATTCCAGTATCAATTAATTTAAGTAATGATAATGATCTTTTATTAACAGCTGTAAACATGAAGGAGTGCAAAGCTGTTGTTTGTAATGATTCCGGCTTAATGCATGTAGCTTGTGCAATGAAAATTCCTGTTCTTGTATTCTTGGGATCAACTGTCAAAGAATTTGGTTTTTCCCCATTCAAAAACAAAAATTTAATTTTAGAGAACAATACATTATCTTGCAGACCTTGTTCACACATCGGGAGAGAGAATTGTCCTAAAAAACATTTTAAGTGTATGCTTGAAATAACTCCCGGTTTGGCTTTCAATAAACTTATAGAATTAATTAATTCCTGATGAATAAAATCTGTTTTTTATTTTATAACTATATAATTATCCCGGCTTTATATATTCTTTTTCAAGTAATGGGATTGTTTAATGCCAAAGTAAGAAGAGGTTTAAAGGGAAGGAAAAGAATCTTTGAGAACCTGATTCTCGATGCAGCATCACTTGATAAAACAAAAAAACTCATCTGGTTTCATTCATCTTCACTCGGTGAATTTGAACAGGCAAAACCAATAATTGAAGAGCTGAAAAAAAGAAAAGATATAAATATCCTTGTAACTTTTTTTTCTCCTTCAGGATATGAGAACTCGAAAAGATATCCTTATGCTGATCTTGTTTCATACATTCCATTTGATACTGTTACAAAAGCTGAGAAATTCATTAACATTGTTAAACCGGATATTGCAATAATTATGAGATATGATATATGGCCAAATCATATCTGGGCAATGAAAAAAGCAAATGTGCCGATGCTGCTTGTTGATGCTACAATGAAAGACGGGTCCCCTCGTAAAATTCCATTGATAAAAAGTTTTCACGAAAATCTTTTCAAAGATATAACCCGCATACTTACAGTTTCAGAAGCAGATGCAAAAGGGTTCAAGGAATTCAGTTGTAGTGATGAACAAATAAGAATTGTGGGCGATACAAGATTTGACAGGGTTCACCAGAAAAGCTTAAAAGCAAAAGAAAGCATGCTGATTAAAAAAGAATTTCTTTTAAATAAAAAAGTTATTGTTGCCGGAAGTACATGGCCTTCAGATGAAGAAGTAATCCTGTCTGCTTTTGTAAAATTAATTAAATATGTTGATGATATTCTGCTTATAATTGCACCTCATGAACCAACCATCCTGAATATTGAGAATATTGAAAACGGACTCCAAAAACATATCAATACTATAAGATTTTCATTTCTCAACAATTATAAAAATGAACAAGTCATAATTGTTGATTCCATCGGGATTCTGATGACTCTTTATTCTTATGCTGAGGCTGCTTTCATAGGCGGAGGTTTTAAGCATAATGTTCATAATGTTCTTGAAGCAGCAGTATATGGTGTTCCTGTTCTGTTCGGTCCAAAAATTGAAAATTCACAGGAAGCAAAAGAACTTCTTAAAAGAGGCGGCGGAACAATGATTAAAAATAAAAAAGATGCTTACAGACAATTAAGAAGTATTTTTAAAGATGTTGCAATTAGAAAATCTAAAGCCGAAGTATCATTTAATTATGTAGAAGAGAACTTAGGTGCAACAGAAAGTATTATTAAAGAAATTTACAAGTTGATATGACCTACATGCAAGTTCAAGAGCAAGAGCAGGTGTAAGATCAAAAAAAATCCTTTTATTTACTCTTGCTCTTGAACTTACTCTTACTCTTTCAAATATCTTTCTTTAAGGATTTTCAAATGATGTGCTTCGTGTCCGGCAAGAATAAATAATAAAGCTAATACGGTTACTTCATAATTACTTGCTATGCCTCTTTGCTTTAACATTTCCTCACTAAAATTTCTGAATTGTAAAAGATTTGCCTCACGCAATAAACGTAATTCTTCCGTAAGATCAGAAAGTTTTCTTTTATAAAAGTCACCTTTTACCGTATAAGTTTTCTCATCCCATCCGGGAAGATGTTGCTTTTCACCTCTTGAAATTGCCAGTGCCCTGTATGAAAAAATTCTTTCCGCATCAATTAAATGTCCGACAAGTTCTTTAATACTCCACTTTCCTTCTGCATACCTGAAATTATGTTTACTTTCAGGGATCGCTTTAAGAAAATTATTAGTTGATTGAAGTTGATCTTCCAAAGCTATAAAAACATCGCCCGTTACATTTTGAATATATCCTGAATAAAAAGAACCGTAATCATTTTCGGATGGACGTATCATTTTTTGTCTCTGTTCAGATTTTTATAGATATTTTTTCTTTACCTGTTAAGTCTTCAGATCTCAATCTACAGTACAATTTAATCCTGTAATATTATTGTCAACCAAAGACTGCCTTGCCAACTGATTCTTTCATTCCCAGATTTTAATTTCGAAAACTCCATCAGATGTTGCAACTCCCCGGTACATTCCCTGGGTATTAAAAGGCATTACGTAATTACCATATTTATCAACCGCAACAATACCACCCACATCTTTCTTCAGTATTTTGAAGATGACTTCATTCGCAGCTTCATCCAATGTTAATCCTTTAAATTCCATTAAAGCAGAAACATTATATGCAACAGTATTCCGAATAAATTCTTCACCATTTCCTGTACCTGAAACTGCACAGGTTTTATTGTTTGCATAAGTTCCAGCATTTATCAAAGGTGAATCACCGATCCTGCCAACCATCTTATTTGTCTTTCCACCTGTTGAAGTACCGGCAGCAAGATTTCCATTTTTATCTAAAACAACGCAACCAACAGTTCCTTTAATATTTTCCTTTGATTCTAAAAGCTGCTGATGCCTCGGTTCTGTATCAAAATAATTATTAGGAACCATCTCAACTTCCAATTCTTTTGCAAATGATTCTGCCCCTTCCCCTCCGAGTAAAACGTGAGGTGTTTTCTCCATTACCAATCTTGCAAGTGAAATCGGATTTTTAATATGCTTTAGGAGAGTAACCGCACCTGTTGACAGATCTATTCCATTCATAATTGAAGCATCAAGTTCGTGCGTTCCTTCAGAAGTGTAAACGGCGCCTTTGCCTGCATTAAATAAAGGATTGTCTTCTAAATTTTTTATTACCTGCTCAACTGCATCAAGGCTTGTTCCTCCATTTTCAAGAATTTCTTTTCCAATATTTAAAGCCTCAGATAAAGATTTTATGTATTCTTCTTTCAAAGAATCGGGAATTGATTTATCAATTGTACCGGCACCTCCATGAATTACAATAGTATATTTACCTTCAACTTTTTGATGATTATTACTTTCAGAAATATCTACAAAAAAAGTTGTACCAATAATTAAGAGAGATATTAAAACTAAGACAATGCTTTTCATTACTCTAACGATTATTTGTTGTCAGGTATTTAGTCAGGTTATCTATTAAAGCAATCTGAGCCGAATTGATTTTCTTTTTTGCTATATCAACAGGGAAATAATCATACTTATCAACTTCAGGAAATTTTTGTCTTTTCCCGGAATTCGGAGGCCACTCCATTTCAAATAAATTACTATTATAGATAAAATCCAAATCCTCTTTTCCTTCGAAAGCCCATGCATAAATTATTTTACCACTTTTAAGAATAACTTCACCAAGTGGTATAAAGTCACCTGATGGCTTTAATCCTGTTTCTTCTTCAAATTCCCGAATAGCAGTATCAAGCTTATCCTCATTATCTTCTATAATGCCTTTAGGAATACTCCAGCTATCTTCATCCTTTTTTGTAAAGAACGGTCCTCCGGGATGAACCAGGAATATTTTGAGTTCCGAGTTCTGGTTTGTATACATTAAAAGTCCGGCACTTTTCTTAGCCATTACTACTGCCTGAAAATATTTTTAGACCAATTATACCAACTACAATTAAGAAGATAAAAAATATTCTTACAAATTCTTTTGATTCTTCAAATAAAATTATTCCAAGAATAGCAGTTCCAAATGCACCTATGCCTGTCCAAACAGCATAAGCAGTTCCCACAGGGAGAAATTTAAGTGAGTATGCAAGCAACCCCATACTGATAAGAATGCTTACAATTGTAAAAACACTTGGCCATAATTTTGTAAATCCATTTGAATATTTAAGACCTATTGCCCAGGCAATTTCAAAAAGTCCGGCGATAAAAAGAATTAACCAAGCCATATTTTTAGAACAGGATTTGTTGAAGTAGATTAATTAAACGTAGGCGGATTACTCCAATCAACAGGACTTACATCAAACCTGTATTTTAATCTGGGAAGAACGACCTTTAGCCAGCCTCTTTTAAAGTAATCGAAAGCAGCATCCCACTCACCGCCTTCTCCCCAGCCAATATGAGTAAGATTAACCTGTGTATGCCTTTCATCAATTTCAGTGAATCTAACTATAACAAAAGTTCTTTGTGCTCTTGCAAGAGGAAGTTCGGCGGGAGCGTTCCATGTAAAAGTGAGCATTTTGTTTTCCTCAATGCCAAGGATAATACAATCTTCAGATCCTTTCCTTCCTGGTTTTTCATTTTGAAGAAAGAGTATTTCATATTTTCCATTAACACGAATATCAATTTTACAATCAGGTGCAAAAAAAGATTTTATTCCTTCAACTGTAGTCCATGCTTTCCAAACTTCATTAATGTTTGCATTAATATTGATCTCCCCCGATATCAATCTTTCAGTGCTGGTTGTTGCTGTTTGATCTATAAAAGTCATTAAAAGGCTTAATTATTCTTTTGCCGGATTAAATTACACTGGAATTTATATAAAATATTTTTAATTATCATATAAAGGAAAAAAACATCACAGAATTTTAATGAAATCCCGAGCTCCTTTTATTCCTGAAAACCCTGTAATAAAATAGTATAAAGCAAAACGGGAGATAACCGATTTATCCAAAGAAAGGCATTTCAAAAATGTGAAAACCATTTGGAGTGTAACTTTAAAACCTAAACTATTTACGAGTTAAAATATATCTTTTGTAAAGTATACCATTAGTAATTAAAAAAGATATAATAAACATAATCCAGTTAAAATTCATATCGCGACTTGGTTTATAACTCTCCTTATTCAGCAGAAAAGTATCAAAACTATATTCCAAAAATGTGTATAACATTACGAATATACCAAGGGCGATACCGGTTAAGCTAATCTTATTAAATCGAATAAATATTTCTTTTTCACTTTTAAGAACCATTATGCATCCCCAAAAAGTCATTGAGATTGCAATTAAAACCGGTGTTAAAACAGGTCCCCACCAAGGTAAGGGTATAAGGAAAAGAATATCCCATTCCATTATTGTGGTTGGCCAACCAATGAAGACAAATAACCACACATAATAGAATATATCCCATATACCAAATGCAATCAGGAAATTACCTATTCTATCCTGTAATTTCTTTCCTGTAATTAATCCAATTGAAAATAACATTATTAGTGTGGCTAATTCCCTGCCAATTTCGATAAGTGTTAATTTATCAGGCTTAGTTGGAGTGTCTTCTAATAAGTTAACAATACCATATAGATCTCTCAGGTATACAACAATAGCAGATTCTAAATATGCCATTACAATAGCAAATAATATTATAACCAGGATTCTTTTTTTATTCATCGATTGTTATTGATATTTTAGAGTAAGAATATCCAGGTAATCATCAATCTAAATATTCTTTTAAGAATTTTCCAGTCCAGGAATTTTCATTCGCGGCAATTTCTTCAGGAGTTCCTTCTGCAACAATATCACCACCTTTTTCCCCTGCTTCAGGACCAAGATCAATTATATGATCTGCACATTTTATCACTTCAAGGTTGTGCTCAATTATAACAACAGAATTATTTCTTTCAAGCAGAAGATTAAAACAGTTAAGCAATTTTGAGATGTCATCAAAGTGAAGTCCTGTTGTTGGTTCATCAAAAATAAAAAGTGTATGCTTTTTTTCTCTTTGAGCTGTTAAGTGAGATGCAAGTTTAATCCTTTGTGCTTCGCCACCTGATAATGTATTTGAAGGCTGCCCAAGCTTTATATATCCTAAACCAACATCCTGAAGAATCAGCAGAAGCTTTTCGAGCCTGTCATTACCAGCAAAGAACTCAACCGATTCATCAACAGTCATATTAAGAACCTCAACAAGGTTTTTTCCCCTGTATGTAATCTCACGCATTTCTTTCTTGTATCGGGTTCCATTGCAATCTTCACATTCAAGATAAAGATCAGCAAGAAACTGCATTTCAACTTTAATAAATCCATCGCCCTGGCAGGTTTCACACCTTCCGCCGGGAACGTTGAATGAAAAATATCCCGGCTTATACCCTCTTGATTTAGCCTGGTGAGTTGAGGCAAAAATATCTCTTATGATTTCAAAAGCTTTAATGTAGCTTATAGGATTTGATCGCGGTGTTTTACCGATTGGCGATTGATCAACAATTACAATATCATCTATAAATTGTCCACCTCTTATGTCATCAAACTTTCCCACTTTTGAGGGAGCGAAACCAAAATACTTTGCAATGCCTCCATATAAAATATCATGAATGAGCGTGCTTTTACCTGAACCGCTTACCCCGGTAATTACTACAAATTTATTAAGAGGAATATTAATATTAATATTTTTAAGATTGTTTTCAGAAGCACCAGTAATTTCAACTTCTTTTGTTTTTTGTGTTCTTCTTTTTTTAGGAACAGGAATTTTTAATTTTCCGGAAAGATATTTACCAGTCAGTGAATCAGGATTTTTCAATACTTCATCATATGTTCCTTGTGCAATTATCTCTCCACCATTAATACCTGCTTTAGGACCCATATCAATTAGCACATCTGCATGTTTCATCATTTCAGGATCATGTTCAACCACAAGGACACTGTTTCCAATATCCCTGAGATTTTTGAGAATATTTATGAGTTTTAAATTATCTCTCGGATGCAGTCCAATACTTGGCTCATCAAGAACGTAAAGAGTTCCAACCAAAGAAGAACCAAGTGATGTTGCAAGATTTATTCTTTGTGTTTCTCCGCCTGATAGCGTACTGCTTAATCTTTCAAGAGTAAGATACCCTATTCCAACATTATTAAGGAAGGTCAAACGCTTGATAATTTCTTTTAATACTCTCTCAGCAACCATTAAATCATATTCAGATAATTGAAGCTCTTCAAAAAATTTTATTGAATGCTCAATCGGTAATTGTACAACATCATAAATTGATCTGTCAGCGATTTTAACCTGTAATGCTTCTCTTCTCAACCGGGAACCTTTACAGGCAGAGCAGGTTGTATAACCTCTGTACCTGCTTAATAAAACGCGGATGTGCATCTTGTAAGTTTTTTCTTCAAGCTTCTCAAAAAATTTATCAATTCCTTTAAATGATCCGAAACCTTTTTTTAATAACGAAACCTGTTGCGTACTTAATTCCTTGAATGGAATGTTAATGGGAATGCTAAACTGCTTTGCATTCTGAATAAGATCACGTGAATATGAAGTATACTTTGGTGTTCTGAAAGGAGCAATCGCACCATCCATTATACTTAGGTTGGGATTTGGTATAACGAGATTCATATCAATGCCGATCATTTTACTGAATCCTTGGCAAACGGGACAGGCGCCAAACGGATTATTAAAAGAAAAGAAACGCGGCTCCGGTTCTTCATATCGTATTCCGCAGCATTCATAAAACTTGTTGAATTCTTTCAATTCATTTGTATCAGCATTTATAAGAACAAGCCTGTTCTCTCCTTCTTTAAATGTAACTTCAATTGAATCGGCAAGCTTCTCACGCACTTCACCTTTTGCAACTTTAAATCTTTCAACTACTACTTTAATATCCTTCTTGTTTTTTGGAAGAGTAACTTTATCTTCACTCAGATCAATGAGCTTTTTATTAAAGTATAATCTGAAGAATCCTCTTTTCTTAAGAAGATCAACTTCCTGCTTAACTGTTGTGCCTTCGTGAGTGTGGAGCGGGAATCCAAGATAAAATTTT
>CAZECH010000126.1:2427-8099 GCA_964510675.1 uncultured Ignavibacteriaceae bacterium | reverse complement strand
TCCGAGTTTATATCAAGTGATTTAAAAATTATTAACAAAGATTTGAAGGTTGATATGGTAATTACAGGAGAAGGATCATTTGATGAACAAAGTCTAATGGGGAAGGGAGCAGGTTCTATAATAGCTCTTTTTGAAAAGGAAAATATACCTGTTGTTTTGTGCTGTGGAAAAATTAATCGAGAGATTTCCGATCAACTTAGTATGAATGTCTTTCCAATCGAACTTCAAATTTTTGTAGATGATCCGATAAATAGTTTTGAAAAAGCAATAAGAATTGCCTGTAATGAAATATCCGGAATGACCGACATTTTGACTAAAATTTCTTAAATTTGATTTAAGAAAATACTCTACAGAAATATTTAACAGGAATTTATTTAATGAAAGAATACCTTGATCTTGTTAGATTGGTAATTAATGAGGGAACCAGAAAACCTTCGAGAACAGGAATTGATACTATATCCTATTTCGGTGCTTTTTATAAAGTAGATCTGTCAAAAGGTTTTCCTCTTCTTACAACAAAAAAGATTGAATGGAAATCTCTTCTGCACGAAGTCCTCTGGTATCTTTCGGGTGATGATCATATACGAAATCTGAGGCAGCATACAAAAATATGGGATGCCTGGGCTGATGAAGATGGAAACCTTGAAACTGCTTATGGTTATTTCTGGAGAAAATTTCCAAGCGCTCAGAAAGATAAAAACGGCGAATGGAAAGTCACTGAAGTTGACCAGATCCAATATATAATAGATGAGATAAAAAGAAAACCTTACAGCAGGCGTTTGGTTGTGACTGCATGGGAACCGGGTAATGCAATAAAAAGCAAACTTCCTCCATGTCATTATTCCTTTGCATTCAATGTTAATGCTGGGAAACTTAACTGCCATTTAACGCAGCGTTCAGGAGATGTTGCACTTGGTATTCCGTTTAATCTTGCTGCATATTCTTTGCTTACTCAGATAATCGCACAGGAGACTGAACTTAATCTTGGTTTTTTTGCACACACAATTATAGATGCTCATATTTATATTGCAGATAAAGGAAGCGCTTTGGAAAAATATGATCATCTTCAGGGATTAAAAGAACAATTAAAACGCGAACCACTTTCTCTCCCCAAATTAAAAATTACCCGCAAGCCAATTAATGAATTAAGATTCGAAGATTTTGAACTTCTGGATTATCAATATCATGATAAGATTAGGTTTGAGGTTGCTGTTTGAGAATAATTATAATATCTGCTGTAGCCAAAAATTGTGTTATAGGCAAATTAAACGGTGCTATGCCATGGCATATTAAAGAGGAATTTCAGCATTTCAAGAATACAACTCTTGGTTTTCCTATAATAATGGGAAGAAAAACTTTTGAATCTCTTGGTAAGCCTTTAAAAGGAAGATTAAATATCGTTATAACAAAAGATAAGGAGCGCACATTTGAGTTTGATGATGTAAAGAAATTTTATAGTTTAAATGAAGCAATCGAATTTTGCAGAACTCTTGACAGTGAAAAAATTTTTATTACCGGTGGAGGAGAAATTTATAAACAGGGAATTAATATTGCTGATGAAATGATTATTTCCTTTTTGGATTTTGAAGCTGAAGGTGAAGTGTTTTTCCCTACTATAGATGAAAAAATATGGAAGATTGAATCGAGAGAGAAAAGAAACCAGTTTGAAATTGTTAAATATGTAAGAAATTATGAACAATAGAATTAGAATATTACCTGAAAATGTTGTAAACAAAATAGCTGCCGGAGAAGTTGTACAACGTCCTGAATCGGCGGTAAAGGAGCTTCTGGAAAATTCTATTGACGCAAGTTCTCAGAATATCGAGCTGCACATTAAACGGGCCGGCAAATCTTTAATTCAGATAATTGACGATGGAATAGGAATGAATGAAGATGACGCAGTCCTTTGTATTCAAAAACATGCGACCAGCAAAATTTCTTCCTATGAAGATCTTGAAGCAATTTATACTCTTGGTTTCAGAGGTGAAGCGATAAGTTCTATTGGTGCTGTAAGCCAGCTTGAAGTTAAAACCGAAACTCGTGAGAATGAAATGGGTACTTTAGTTCGGTTTGATTATGGAGAGATGGTTAAAGAGAAAGGTTCTTTTCCGAAAGGGACTTCTGTTTCTGTAAAGAATTTATTCTACAACACTCCTGCAAGAAGAAATTTTCTTAAAACAGATGCGACTGAATTAAAACATATCATTGATACATTTAATAAAATTTCGCTTAGTCATCCTGATATTTCTTTTAAATTTTATAATGATGATGAACTTATTTTTGATTACAGATCCGGTTCACTTGAAGAAAGAATCTCCCAGGTTTTTGCTGATAACATGCTCGATGCATTAATCCCTGTTGAAGAACGAACGGAATTTGGAAATCTTTATGGATATGTTGGCAAACCATCAATGCTTAAAAAAAGCAAAGGTGAGCAATATTTTTTCCTTAATAACCGGTATGTTATTAGCAGACAGATTAATCATGCGGTATTTACTGCTTATGAAAATATTCTTGAAAAAGGAGATTATCCTTTCTTTATTCTTTTTATGGATATTGATCCGCATAAGACCGATGTAAATGTCCATCCTAATAAGCTTGAAGTAAGATTTGATGATGAGAAAAATATTTACAACTTTGTTCTTACTATAATAAAGAAAAGCCTTGCGACTTATGATCTTGTTCCTTCAATGATGTTTAGTGAAGTTACAAATGAAACTGAAAAAATGCGCGTAGATAATTTCAGGAGAACTGAACGGGAAGATTTCTCCGACAGACCTGCATTTGAATCAAAAAAATCTTTTGCAAGAACAGATTTTTCAGATAAAGATATTGATTTGATTTTCGGATCTATAACAGATGATATCATTAAACCAGCTTCTATCAGTATAACTGATTCTCCTTTGGAGAATGTTGCAACAGAAATTTTACACAAGCCGAATGAAAGATCCACGGAATTAGCTGAAAATTCTTTTTCATTTATTTTCCAGCTGCATAACAAATATATTCTTGCACAAATTAAATCCGGTTTGATGATTATTGACCAGCATGTCGCTCATGAAAGAATTCTTTATGAAAAAGCAATAAAAAGATTAGAAACGGATTTGCCATTTAGTCAGCAATTGCTTTTTTCAATAACGCAGGAACTCGATCCCGGGACTTTTGCTTTATTAAAAGAAATTGAACCTTATCTTAAAAAGCTTGGTTATGCTTTAAAGTTTTCCAGTAAAAATAAATTTACAATTGAAGGCGTCCCTGACGATATAAAACCAGGATCTGAAGAAAAAATTTTATTGGAAATACTTGATGAATATCTGATCAATCAGAGAGAGAAAGAACTTGAAACAAGAGATAATATTGCTAAATCTTATTCCTGTAAGACTGCAATAAAAGCAGGCGATAAATTATCTGAAAGCGAAATGAAACTTTTAATTGATCAGTTATTCGCTACATCGATGCCTTATGTTTGTCCACACGGCAGGCCCATTGTGGTTAAAATTTCCTTAAATGAATTTGATAAAAGATTTGGCAGAACTTAAAAAAAATTGTAGTACAGGTAATAAATCAGTGTAAAATAAAACTGTGCCCACAAAGCACAAGTAATTGTTAGTTTCAAAAAGACTACATAGCAAGAGGAATCCAATGAATCATAAAGGAAGAAAAGAAGAATATGAAAAGATATTGAAGAAAACTAAAAACACTGATATAAAACCTGCTTTGGCATCAGGCAAATTTACAACAGTAAGCGGCGAAGAAGTTAAAGTTCTTTACACACCTGAAGATATAGGACATATAAATTTTCTGAGTGAAATAGGATCCCCGGGAGAATACCCTTATACAAGAGGAATTCATGCTACCGGTTACAGAGGTAAGATTTGGACAATGCGTCAGTTTGCAGGTTTTGGTTCACCTGAAGATACAAATGAGCGTTTCCATTATTTATTAAATCATGGACAGACCGGACTCTCAGTAGCATTTGATCTTCCGACTTTAATGGGTTGGGATGCTGATGCAGAGTTAAGTGAAGGTGAAGTTGGTATTTGCGGAGTATCTATTTCATCTCTTAAAGATATGGAGATATTGTTTAATAAAATTCCTCTTGGTAAAGTTTCTACCTCGATGACAATAAATTCTCCTGCTGCTATGATGTTTGCATTTTACCTTGCTGTTGCCCAACAACAGGGAGTTGATTTCAAAGATCTCAGGGGAACTTTACAGAATGATATCTTAAAAGAATATATTGCACAGAAAGAATATATCTTCCCTCCTAGTCCTTCTTTAAAAATTATTGTTGATATGATTGAATTCTGTTCTAAGGAAGTACTGCAATGGAATCCTGTTTCAATAAGCGGTTATCATATTCGTGAGGCGGGATCAACTGCGGTTCAGGAACTTGCTTATACCCTTGCCGATGGATTTGCATATATTGAAGCCTGCATTGAACGTGGAATGAACATAGATGATTTCGCTCCAAGACTATCTTTCTTTTTTAATTCTCACCTGGATTTTTTTGAAGAGATTACAAAGTACAGAGCTGCAAGAAAGATTTATGCAAAGAGGATGAAAGAAAAATATGGTGCAAAAAATCCAAGAAGCTGGTGGCTTCGTTTTCATACACAAACTGCTGGATGTACATTAACAGCTCAACAACCTGAAAACAATATTATAAGAACTGCTTTTCAGGCACTTGCAGGTGTTTTAGGTGGGACACAATCTTTACATACAAATTCTATGGATGAAACTCTTGCCCTTCCGGGTGAAAAAGCTGTTAAGATTGCTTTAAGAACCCAGCAATTAATTGCTTATGAAACGGGAGTGATAAATACGGTTGATCCGCTTGGCGGCAGTTATTTTATTGAAGCTCTTACAGATAAAATGGAAAAACAAGCAAATGAAATCTTTAACCAGGTTGATGCTTTAGGTGGGGTTATCCCTGCAATTGAAGCAGGATATTTCCAGAAAGAAATTGCCGATGCTGCTTACAGATATCAGAGAGAAGTGGAGAGAAAAGAAAAATATATTGTTGGTGTAAATGAATTTGTTGAAGAAGGTGAAAAAGTAGACATCCCAATCTTGCTTATTTCTCCTGAAGTTGAAAAGATTCAAAAGAAGAGATTGGCAGATTTAAGACAAAGTAGAAATGAAACCGAGGTCAATTTAAGTCTTACTGAAATTAAGGAAACAGCTATTAATGGAAACAATATAATGCCAGCACTTATTAAAGCAGCTCGTAATTATGTAACACTCGGAGAAATGGTTAACCAGCTTAAACAAGTTTATGGAGTTTATCAGGAAGCCGCGGTCTTTTAATGATTAAAAATTATTTTACCCTTTTCAGAATCCCTCAGTGGATTAAGAACACATTTGTGTTTATTCCTCTTCTCTTTTCATTAAATCTTTTTAATAAGAACTATTTTCTTATGACTTTAGTGGCATTTGCAGTATTCTGCTTGACAAGCAGTATAATTTATATTTTTAATGATATAACAGATGTTGAAGCAGACAAAGTTCATCCCGTTAAAAAAAACAGGCCACTTGCATCTGGAACAATTTCCATCAGGCAGGCTTATGCAGCTATGTTTGTTTTGAGTTTACCTGTTATTGCTCTACTTCCTCTATTGAATTTTAGATTTAACATTCTCCTTTTTTCTTTCTTCCTTTTGAATATATTC
>CAZECH010000126.1:0-2417 GCA_964510675.1 uncultured Ignavibacteriaceae bacterium | reverse complement strand
CCAAGTAATGCCCTTTTTCTTTGCCCAATGTTTTTTCCTTCTTTCTTTTAAATATATTCTATTCAATTTCCCTGAAGCATATTGTATTGCTGGATATTTTTTCAATCGCTGCTGGTTTTATGTTAAGAGTTATTGGCGGGGCTTTTGCAATTAAAGTTGAAATATCAAGCTGGCTGATTTTAACTACAATGTTCCTTTCTCTTTTTCTTGCTGCAATGAAAAGATACTCGGAATTAAAATTAATATTGAACAAAGAAAACAATACTTCTGTTACCCGAAAAGTACTGAGCGATTATTCAACGCGTTTAGCAAGGCAAATATCTACTGTTGCAGCTTCAGCAGTTATTATTTGTTATGCACTTTACACTGTATCACAAAGAACAGTTTCAATTTTTGGTAATGATAATCTTATTTACACAACACCATTTGTTGTATTTGGAATTTTCAGGTATATGTATCTAGTATATATTAATGAGGAAGGAGAGAATACAACACAAGTTATGATTAAAGATATACAGATGATTATCACTCTTGCACTTTATATTTTGACATCAGTATTAATTATTTACGACTTGCTGTAAATTATGATAAGAATATTTTTGTTTATAATTATCACTTTGCAATTCTTCTCCGGATGCTGTTCTGTCAGTCAGACGCATAATAATTTACTTAATATTTCTGTAAATCATTCTGGTATTTATTGCTGGCTTAACCTTATGCCGGGAGGGAAGCCCACTTTTCATATATCCGGAAATCTTGCAATAAAAAATGAAGAGACTTTTAAGATTAAAAAAATAGGACTTAAAGAAATTATTCTTTTACAAGATGATAATCCTATTTACAAATTCAATCCTCTTTTTGAACCTGTAAATGAAGACACATCTGATAAAGAATTAAAAATTGAAGAGACAAAAGATTTTCATATTGGTTTACGTTCAGGATTAAGTATTGCAACTGAACTTGATTCTGAAAGGCCAATTAATGCAAAGTTGTTTTTTGTTTCAGATGAAAAGACTTTTGAATATAATATCTTAAATATAAGGATTGAAAAGGCTTATTGACTATGAGCATCGAAATTTTATATCTCATTATTCTTATTCTTTTAAGTGGATTTTTTTCTGGGACAGAAATAGCTTTTGTTGTAGCAAATAAGATTAAAATCGAAATTAAAGCGAGAAAAAAAAATCTTTCTGCACAGAATGCACTTTATTTTGCAAATAATCCCCAAACCTTTTTCTCGACCATACTTATTGGTAATAATATAGTCAATATTTCTTTTGCGTCAATCAGCGCAGTATTTCTTGCTGAAGTTTTTTCTCTTAATGAGTTTCAGATTCTTTTAATATCTACTTCTGTTATACTTCTTTTCGGTGAACTCATTCCTAAATATATAGCACAAGAACTTTCAGTGAGGCTTGTTTATATAACAGCATTACCATTAAGGGCATTTACATTTATTTTATTTCCTGTCATTAAAATTTTTTCTTCACTTTCATCTTTGATGACAAAGTCATCCGTTATTAAAGCTGAGAATATCAAAATTCTTTTTAGTAAAGAGGACCTTGAAATATTGGTGCAGGAAAGCCATAAGGCTGGTATAGTTAATAAAAAAGAAAGTGATATTATATCTAAAGTTCTATCACTCGGAGACCAGAGAGTTTATGAAGCTATGCGGCCAAGAACAGAAATTATCGGCATTGATATCAGCAGTACAATTGATGAAGCTTATGCCTTGTTCATTGATTCCGGTTATACAAAGCTCCCGGTATTTGAGGAAAACTTAGATAACGTAAAAGGAATTATATACGCTAACGATCTTTTTAAATCACCGGAAAATATTCAGAGTGTTCTTCACGAGGCTGTGTTTGTTCCTGAGACAAAGAAAAGTTTTGAAATGCTTAATGAATTTCTGAACAGGCAAGTTAGTATTGCAATTGTTATTGATGAGTTTGGAGGAACTGCCGGTATTGTGACAATGGAAGATATTTTTGAAGAAATGTTTGGTGAGATTAAAGATGAGTACGATGTTGAAGAAGATATCATAAGAAAAATTTCCGATAATACTTATGTAATCAGCAGTAAAGCAGAAATTGATTTTATTAATGAAAAATTTAATCTGAGCATTCCAACAGGGGATTATGAAACCATTGCAGGTTATATTACTAATAAATTGGGAAGAATTCCTTTACAGGGAGAGGTTGTTACTTTGGATGGTTTCTCAATTTTAATTGCACGTGCTAGTCAGATTAAAATTGATACAGTACGGTTGACAGACCTCAGAGAAATGAATCCGGTAGCTTAATTAAAAAATCATTCAACCATTCAATCATCCGTCCATTCGCTGTCCTATAATTGGATGATTGAATGGGATGATTGGATGAATGATTGTAGGATAACTAATGATAGACGCAAACTAT
>CAZECH010000125.1:0-8120 GCA_964510675.1 uncultured Ignavibacteriaceae bacterium | reverse complement strand
CACATTTTTGAGAAATCGGGTGAAACCATACCAAGCGAGGTTTTTATTTCAATAGGAAGTGAGAATAAAGATCTGAAACTAAAGGAATATAGTTTTATAACTAAAGAATATCAGTTTGGAGAAGCAAGTGGAACTCTTGGCATTATTGGCCCTAAAAGAATGGAGTATAATAAAATAATTGCAATAATAGACTATATGTCTAAAATGTTATCTGAAATGTTAACAAATTCAAAATAGGAGTGATAAAAAATGGATTCTTATGAAAAAAATAAGACTGATATAAAGACGATCAACAGCCGGATGAAGGAATAAAAAACCAGGAAGATGAAAATGTTATTCCGGAAGAAAAAAATGAATTAAATAAAAAGGATATAGAAATTTCCAAACTTGAAAAAGAGGTTGCAGAACTTAAAGACAGGTTTTTAAGGAAAGCTGCCGAATTTGAAAATTACAAAAGAAGATCGGAGAACGACCAGATTAACTTGATTAAATATGCGGCAGAATCATTTATTATTAAATTACTCCCCATTGTTGATGACATGGAAAGATCTTTACAGCATATTGATTCGGCAAAAGATGTTGATTCACTGAAGGAAGGGTTAAAGCTTGTTTATGATAAATTATTGAAAGTTCTTGATGACCAGGGAGTGAGAAAATTAGATTCTGTTGGTAAACCTTTCGATGTTGCATATCATGAAGCGCTTATGCAAAGGAAAGATAACTCTGTCGAACCACACACAGTTCTAGATGAACTGGAAAAAGGTTATATGTATAAGGATAAAGTTATAAGACATGCTAAAGTTGTTGTAAGTGAAGAGTCTACTGAAGTACCTATTGAATCAAACCCTGATAAAACAAATAATAAGGAAACCAGTAAAAAATAATATATGATAAAAAGAGACTATTATGAAATTCTTGGTATAGACAAGAATGCATCTAAAGATGATATAAAAAAGGCTTACCGTAAATTAGCTATGCAATATCATCCTGATCGGAATCCTGATGATAAACAGGCCGAAGAAAAATTTAAAGAAGCTGCCGAAGCTTACGAAGTTTTAAACAGTGATGAAAAGAAAGCAAAGTATGACAGGTTTGGTCATGATGGAGTAAGAAGTGGTTATGGTTCTCAGGGATTTACAGATATAAATGATATCTTCTCTCACTTTTCAGATATATTCAGCGGTGGTTCAATCTTCGATGATTTCTTCGGAAGCGGACAGAGATCGCGAAGAAGAAAAACCGGTGGAACTCCCGGAACCGATTTAAAAGTTACATTAAAATTAACGCTTGAAGAAATCTCAGATGGGGTTTCAAAAAAAATTAAACTTAAGAAAGCAGTTAAATGCGATGAGTGCAAAGGAACCGGTGCAGAAGGTGGTTCTTCAACAAAAACATGTCCAGTATGCCACGGTTCAGGTGAAGTAAAAACGGTTTCAAGATCGGTGTTTGGCCAATTTGTTAATATCCAGACTTGCAATAATTGTAATGGTGAAGGAACTGTTGTGGATTCCCCATGTAAAAAATGTCGTGGTGATGGAAGGATTCAGAATGAAACCACAGTAAAAATTGATGTCCCTCCGGGTGTTTACCAGGGAAGTTATATGACAATGCGTGGTGAAGGAAATGCCGGAAAAAGAGAAGGCCAGCCGGGAGATCTTATAGTTGTTTTTGAAGAAATTCCTCATGACTATTTTATAAGAAATAATGATGATATTATTTACGATTTACACATCAGCTTTCCCGAATCAGTTTTAGGAATTGAGGTAGATGTACCAACACTTAAAGGAAAAGCCAAACTGAAAATTGATCCGGGAACTCAACCCGGCAAACTGCTTAGAATGAGAGATAAAGGTATAAAGCATTTAAATGAATCCGGCTATGGCGATCAGTTGGTGAAAATTAATATTGATATACCAAAAAAAGTAACTACGAGAGAAAAGGAAATCTTGAAAGAACTATCTGAATCAACAAGTTTTAAAAATCCAGGTAAAAAGGATGATAAAAACTTTTTTAAAAGATTCGGACTTTAAATCAGAATAAAGTAAAAAAATTATGGGGTAATTAAATGTTTAAGAAATTTTCGGTATTAATAGGACTTACTGAAACGGAAATTAAAGTTCTTTTATTTATTGTATTAACTCTCTTAACAGGATTCAGCTACAAAACATTCTTCCTTGAAAATAAAGATGCTGAAACGAAAAGTTTCGATTATTCAACAGAAGATAGTCTCTTTCTTTCTAGTAATAATGAAGCGGAATTTCAGGAAGATAGCACGGAAGAAGATAAATCTGTTGACTATAAGCAGGAAGTTTTAGATTTTAACGAAAGTAATTTTAGTAAAAGTATTGATATTCAGCCTCCTGCTGAAAAAAGTATAAACATAAATTCTGCAAAAGTTGAAGAGCTGATCTTATTACCCGGAATAGGTGAAAAAACTGCAGAAAGAATTATTGCATTAAGAAACAAGAGAGGACAAATAAAAACTCTCAATGAGCTTCTTGAAGTTAAAGGAATCGGAGAAGCAAAATTTCAAAACATCAAGAAGTATCTTTTTATTGAATAAATTTTTAACCTTTAACTCCCGGAGGGAAAATGACAAAACCTGAACCCTGGTATATTCATGGTGGACTATATGCTGTAATTGTAATTTTGATTATAGTATTAATTAAAGTTGCAATAATAGATCCAAAAGAAATTGTTGAGGTAGAGAAATATAATAAAAAAGAATCCCGCCTTAGAATGTCCAATCTTAAAGAAGCAGAAGTATTATATGAAAAGAAATTTGGAAAATTTACAAACAATTTAGATTCCATTGTACACTTCATTAAAAACGATCCATTAGTTGACAGCATAATGAAGGCTATAGATCCGAGAACACAAAAACCAGCAAACCCATTTATCCCGTTGACTCATGGTGAATTTACTCCCGACAGTCTTTTTAAAACTCCCAAATCGCAGCAAATGTATATTATACAAATCGATACTACATTGGATATTGATACTGTAATTAACCTGCGTGGGAAAATATTAAGAGTTGATTCAACTACTACTATAGGTAGCAAGTATTTCATTAATGATCCTGATGGTTATGGTACGGTCGGCAGTCTTGAAAATGATGCTTTGAAAAATACAACATCATGGGAGTAATTTAAAAACAGATGGCCAGGTATGGAAACCATGCCGGATTTACTATAACTTCATCGAAAATTCAGCTTGTCGAAATAAATTACAGGAATTCACAGTTTTATCTTCAGAACATTGATGAAGTATTTTTTGATGATCATCTTAAACTTGCTGAAGACAAAGACACTAAAATAATTGCCATACTTCAATCTGCTTTTAATGAAATCCTGATAAGAAACAGAATCAATTCAAAATCAGTTTCATTTACTTTACCTGCTGAAATTTTTTATTCAGTGCAGCTTCAGTATGATAACACATTACTGTATAACGATCTGCTTGAAGAAATAAAATGGGAACTCTCGATTATCTACCCTTTCCTTTCAGTTAAAGAACTTGTAATTCAACAAATTGAAATTGAAAAAAATGCTATCATTGACAGGAATACAATTCTTATAAGCGCTGTAAAAAGAAGATACCTACAATGGTTGAAACTCTTTAGTGATGAAAATGATTTAAAAATAAAATTCATAGATAACAGTCACTTTGCTTCGGAACGAGCTTTAACTTATTCATGTAATCTTAAAGGGATTGTTCTCAGCCTCTATCTTAGCAGTAACTATATATCTTTCATTTTTTCTCTTGATGGTAAGCCATTTCTATTCAAAATTACTCCCTTTGCATCTGCTAGAGAAATAACTAATATAATATTAAAAGAAACATCACCTACCGAATCTGTTAACCTTAACCGGTCTATGATTGATTCTGTTTACATAGCCGGAGAAGATATTTCAAAATCATTTGTTGATACTCTAAGCACTAATACAGGTATTGACCTTAAGCTCTTTAATCCTTTTGAAAAAATAAATCCTGATCCAAAATTATTTGAGAACAGTTTTTTCTCCAGGAAATTTAATTCTTTTTCTCCTGCAGCAGGAATTGCATACAGAATAGCCTGACACCATTCAGATTTTAATATCTATATGAAACTGAGAATAATTTCAGGGGAATTTAAAAGCCGGCTTATAAATGTTCCCAGCTCAAAATCCGTAAGGCCGATGACTGACCGCGTAAGAGAAACTCTCTTTAATCTTCTGAATAATAAAATAGATTTCAATGATATTAAAGTTCTTGATATTTATTCCGGTTCAGGTGCTCTTGGCCTGGAAACTTTAAGCAGAGGTGCTTCAGAAATTCATTTTGTTGAAAAGAATTTTTCTGTGTATGATAATCTTTTAAAAAATATTAACTCACTGGGAGTTACAGATAAATGTTCAGTTTATAAAATGGAAGTTTTGAAATTTGTAAATTTATTTTCGAACATGAAATTTGATTTAATTATCGCCGATCCTCCTTTTTTTAAAGATGATATTTATAGAGTTGTTGAAAGTGTATTAGCAAACAGATACCTTAACAATGAAGGAATAATGGTAGTAGAAAGATCTGTTCAGACAAAACAAAAAGATATTCTGAATTTCAAAGTGGAGCCATTCAAAATTATCGGTGATGCATGTTTATACGAAATCCGAAATTCATCTTAATTACCTTCTTAACAATTATCTCATTCCCTTTCAATTTAAATTCTCAAAATTTTGAAAGATATCGTACGCGTATTCCTTTCAATGATTCGCAGGGACAAATACTAAATACATTTTCGGGAGGATATAACAACTTAGAAACTCAGTTTATAGATATTGATGGCGATGGCGATCTTGATATTATGTATCTTGACAGCGATAAGACTTATGGCTGGTATGAAAATACCGGTGATAAGTTTTCTCCAAATTATGTTTTATCTTTTGATACAATTCCCGGCTTAAAATTTTCCGACTGGTTTTATTTTATTGATATTGATGATGATAATGACTTTGATCTATTTACAGGTGGAGCCTTTGCTTTAATTGAATTCAGAAGAAATACAGGAGCAGTTTCAAATCCTACTTTTGAACTTGAGATTGATACTCTTTATGATGACCAAAACAATCCCATCTTCAGTGAATTTGGATGTAACCCTGTCTTTATTGATATAGATGATGATGGTGATTTCGATTTCCTATCCGGTAACTCAATCGGAACAGTTACATTTTTTGAAAACATTGATAATAAACTTTCATTCAATTTTAGATTTATTACAAACTTCTGGCAAAAAATTTCAATTATTGGCGGCGCATTAAAATCCGAACCTGCTAATAAAAATTTGGAGACTTCGCTTCACGGCGCAAGCTCATTAGACTTTGCAGATATTGACAACGATAACGACTATGATCTTTTCTGGGGTGATTTGTTCGGAAGAAGTATTTACTTCATTCAAAATAATGGAACAGCAGCAGTTGCGGCTATGGATACTCCTTACACTTACGCTGCATATCCTCAAAATGACGACAGTATCTGGACAAGTGGATTTAATATGTCCCGGTTAGTGGATATCGATAATGATAACGATCTCGACTTGTTCGTCTCTGTTTTATATGACCCGACTGTACCTCAGTCATTAATGTTTTACAGAAACCAGGGCGATTCGATTCATCCCGATTTCAGGTTAGAGAATGAAAATTTTCTTAAGACATTAGATGTTGGTTATCAAAGTTCTCAATTTTTTGTTGATATAGATAATGATGGAGACAAAGATTTATTTACGGGTAGTACTAAATCTTCTAAAGGCACTTTACATTTTTTTGTAAATACAGGAACATTACATAATCCCTCATTTGTTTTAGTGGATTCAAATTACTCCGAAATAGAAGGTGATTTAGCCCTTTCTCCTTCCTTTTGCGATTTAGATGGAGATGATGATTTTGATTTAATTATTGGGGAAAGTTTTGGTTTTAATGGAAGCTTTTCTTTATATATGAATAAAGGAACTAAATTTCAGCCTGATTTTGTATTTAATGATAAGTTAAAAGATTCTTCTGGAATCTTAATTATTGTTTCGGATAATGCTCACATTTTTCCAATTGATTTTGATATTGATGGAGATGTCGATCTTATCACTGGTGGTTCTAATGGCCAAATACGTCTTTACAGGAATATAGGAACTGCAAGCAATTATAATTTTGTTTTTGATTCATCGCACTTCAAACTTGATGTTGGAAATTACAGCTCGCCTTTCTTAATTGATTATGATGAAGATGGTGATTATGATTTGTTTACAGGCAGTTCAGAAAAAATTTTTTATTACACGAATGATGGAGATAATCTGAATCCTGCCTGGAATTTGGTAACTGATAAATTTCTTAATCAAACATTCGGCGGATATGCAACACCTTTTTTCATTGACTTAGATAATGATACGGATAATGATTTGCTTATAGGAAATGTAAAAGGCGGGTTTTACTATTTTGAAAATACAACAATCACCGGCATCGTATCAGAAGAAATACAACCTGATGATTTTAATCTCCGGGCATTTCCAAATCCTTTTAACAACCAGGTACAAATAACAATTAATCTGTTCAAATCTGAAGAAATAACTGTTTCAATATTTAATGTACTTGGTCAAAAATTGAGTCAGCTATTTAAAGGTTTTATGTTTTTGGGAAAAAACCAGCTTACCTGGGACGGGAAAAATGATAAGAAAAAATCTCTCCCATCAGGAAATTATTTTGTTGTTGCAGAAACTTTCGATAACTTAAAAACAATCAAATTAATTCTCTTAAAATAAAAGGCAGCATTATGAAAGTGGTGAACTATTTTCTTCTTTTTATTTTACTTTCAGCAACTATTGCTGCCCAGAGTCTGAACACAACATTATTGTCAAATTTAAATCAATATCCCTCAATCGGATATAATGACTGTTGGGGATATGTTGATTCACAGGGACGGGAATATGCATTACTCGGCACTCAACATGGAACATCAATCATAGAAATCACTATTCCAACACAACCTGTTGAACGAGCTTTTATCCCTGGACCAAATTCTTTATGGCGGGATATTAAAACACACAGCACTTATGCTTATATAGTTACAGAAGGTACCGGAACCGGTAGAGGATTACAAATTGTTGATCTTTCCAACCTGCCTGCTTCAGCATCACTTGTCAATACAATTGAGACGTGGTTCAACAGAGCACATAATCTTTATATTGATAATGGTTATGCTTATGTAATTGGAACTAACAATGGCGGTGGAATGCATATCCTGGATCTTTCTAATCCAACAAATCCTGTAAGAACAGCTTATTATACAAACAGTGGTTACATTCACGATGTTTATGTCTGGAACGATACAGCTTATGCATCATCAGAAGATACATATGATCTGATTAATTTGAGTAACAAATCGAACCCGCAATTGGTAAGCCAGAGTACTGCGCTACCTGGAATTTATGCACACAGCGGTTGGCTTACAGAAGATAAGAAATATTTTATTGCTTGTGAGGAATTTGATGTAAGAGATGTTACTGTCTGGGATTTACATGACAGGTCATCATGGAGTTTGGTTGTACCTACATTTGCTACAGCAACCAATACACCTGTACATAATCCATTTGTTAAAGGGAATTTTGTTTACATATCTTATTATAACGACGGATTAGTTGTTTTAGACATTTCAAATCCGGCGAACCCTGTAAAAGTTGGGCAATATGATACTTATCCCGGAACCTCGGGATCTTATACGGGTGCCTGGGGATGTTATCCATACTTTCCTTCAGGTGCTGTTATCATTTCAGATATGCAAACAGGTTTATATGTTGTAGATTTTCTGGGCGACGGTACAACCCCGGTTGAACTTATTTCGTTTACGGCACACGCAACAAAAAATGGAGTAGCCCTGAACTGGTCAACCGCAACAGAAATAAATAACAGAATATTTGAAATAGAGAGAAAAGGACCGTTCAATACACTTTCTGTGGAGATTGAATCCGGAAATTGGTTTGTTGTGGGGTTTGTTGAAGGAAAAGGAACAACAACAGAAAAGCAAGAATATTCTTTTATTGATAAAAATGTTACAGCTGGTAAATACTTTTATAAATTGAAGCAAATTGATAATAACGGGTC